>JAISXJ010000156.1 GCA_031270565.1 Prevotellaceae bacterium | reverse complement strand
GGAATGGTAGTGAGCAACGAGCCGGGACTTTATCGTTCGGGTGAATATGGTATTCGCATTGAAAATCTTATTGTGGTAAAAGAGCATTGTTCATCTGCTTTCGGACAGTTCTATGCTTTTGAAACGCTTACGCTTTTCCCATACGACACCAGCGCCATAGAACAATCTCTGCTGACAGAGGAAGAAAAAAACTTTATTAATGCCTATCACGAGCGTGTGTATCGGAAATTGTCGCCTTATTTGACCAAAACTGAATGTAAATGGTTAGCCCGAAAAACGAAAGCCATTTGACGCAGGACTGTCTTCCTTAACATTGCAAAGCAGAACGCTATAAAAGAGTTCTGCTTTGCGTTTTCTTTAATCAGTGGAATCTGCTTCCGCGCTTAGAACCTTTGCCAGTCCCGTAACAGAGGTAGCACATTGTCTTTCTCCGACACAATGATTTTGTCTGCCGGAACTTTCCAGTCAATATGAAGGTTCGGGTCTGCATAGAAAAGTCCGCTTTCTGCTTCGGGAGTATAGAAATTATCGCACTTGTAGGTGAACAGCACCGTCGGAGAAAGTACGGAAAAACCATGTGCAAATCCGCGCGGAATAAAGAATTGCAGATGATTTTCTGCCGACAACTCCACACCAAACCACTGTCCGAATGTTGGCGAATCCTTGCGCAAATCTACCGCCACGTCCCACACCATACCAACCGAGACCGACAATAATTTTGCCTGCGCATAAGGCTCCCTCTGAAAATGTAAGCCGCGCACCACGCCATAGGTCGATTGCGACTGATTGTCCTGTACCAAACGGGCAGTTATTCCCGCCTGCTGATAACGCATTTCATGATATGTTTCACAAAAAAAGCCACGCGCATCGGTGAATATACGCGGCTTTACGATTAATAAATCCTGTATAGGGGTTTTAATGATTTCCATAACTTCAATAAGTTGTTTTTATAAGTCTAAAATATATTTTCCATAATCGGTATTACCCAGATGTTTTCCGAGCAGGAGCAGTTGGTCGTGATTTATCCATCCGTTACGCCATGCAATCTCCTCAATGCAGCCTACATAAAATCCCTGTCTGTTTTGGATAGTTGCCACAAAGTTGGATGCCTCCAAAAGGCTGTCGCAATTGCCCGTATCAAGCCATGCAAAGCCGCGTCCGAATAACTCGACTTTAAGCGTACCCTCGTGAAGATACTCGCGGTTGAGGTCGGTTATCTCATATTCGCCGCGTGAGGAAGGTTTTAATGCGGCGGCTTTGGTGGTTACGGAGTTGTCGTAAAAATAAAGTCCGGGTACGGCGTAATTGCTCTTTGGGACAGCGGGCTTCTCCTCAAGCGATACCACCTTGCCGTCTTTGTCAAACTCCACCACGCCATAGGCACGCGGGTCCTTTACATAATAGCCGAATACGCAGGCGCCGCTATTTATGGAGGCGGCACGTCGAAGCATGGCAGAAAAGCCCTGTCCATAGAAGAGATTATCGCCGAGTATCAGGCATCCCGGTTCGCCGGACAGAAAATTTGCCCCCAGAACAAAAGCCTGAGCCAAACCGTTAGGCGTTTCCTGCACTTTATATTCAAACCGCATACCGAGATGCTCTCCCGAACCGAGCAGTTCGCGAAACATCGGCAAATCACGTGGCGTGGAGATAATCAACACTTCACGAATACCCGCCAGCATCAATGTAGAGAGCGGGTAATAAATCATCGGCTTGTCATAGACAGGCATGATTTGTTTGGAAATGGCTTTCGATAAAGGAAACAAGCGTGTGGCGCTGCCTCCTGCAAGAATAATTCCTTTCATAATAATATAATGGTTACAATAAATATTAGTCGTTTCAGATATACTGTATTATTCATTTTCTGTTATTCCCTTTATTTGAAACGGATGCATCCGTCATACCCATATAACGTTTATAAGTGGTAAATACATCATTCAGATAACGGACAGTATGATTTGCCCGAAAGTAGCCATAGCGACAGACGGTATCGTTATAATAAAGCGGATTGGATTTCAGTTTCAGGTATTTTTCGACCGAATTATGCCAAACCTGCGGATTATCTCCGAACTTTCGCGCCAGCGCCATCGCATCGAACACATGTCCCTGTCCCGCATTGTAGGCTGCCAGCATAAAACAGGCGCGTTCGTCGGGATGTTCTACTGCCGCAAAAATAGCATTCAGCGTCTTCAAATAGCCTGTTGCTGCTTTGATATTGGCTTCGGGTTGATAAACCGTTGCTGAATCAAGTCCGTAGCGGGCGGCAGTTCGGGGCATCAGTTGCATCAGCCCCATCGCTCCGGCGGAAGAGACGGTCTCCGGATTAAATCGCGATTCGTGATACGCAACAGCTGCCAGCATTTGCCAGTCCCACCCGACGACAGATGCAACGGTTTTAAATATGGAATCGTACGGTGATATGGCTCCTTTGGGGATAACAGGCTGCCATGCGCTGTAATAGCTGTTATTTCGATTGGACTGGCGTGTCAACTGACGGTAAAAACGTGATTTTTCAATATGACGATACCACGCATTAAGAGAATCAAGCAATGCGGGTGCATTTTTTCGCACCGCCCAGGCTGTCGCCTGCGGCAATCCAACCGCTACGGAAATATCCACATTGCTGAAAGATGACCGTCCAAGCATGGCAATCTCATTATCAACAACCGTCAACGGCAGACGTCCCTTAGAGACTTCAACAACCAGTTGTTCTGAGGAGAGCGAATCGGGCGCCTCCCTGATAATGATGCCGCCACCCTGCTCGTAATTCAAGTGTTGCATACGTTGCCAGTATTTGGTATTTGGTTTAACAAAAACCTCTTTGCCGGTCAGTTCCGTTACATCCCTGATGCGCTCCTGAATACTGCGTAGCTGTACCAGCACCGGCTGCGACATATAGACAGCATTGACAAAGCCAAACAACTCCCTGTTACTCTTGGAACACGGCACACGACATGCAGCAAAATCGGCATCGCCACGCAGCAACGCCTCTTGCAACGCTTCCATATTGGGGGTTACAATGACTCTGAGGGGTATATCAAGATAATCGGCAAAGTTGAGAACAAGACTGTAATCGAAGCCGCGTTCATTATTGCCATCAGTGTAGTAGCTCAGAGCGCTTTCAAGCGTAACGACACGCAGTTCTCCTCTGGCAATAATCTGCGGCATATCGTCAACAGGCGTATCGGGTATGGACGTATCAACGGGACGGCTGCAACTGTTTAATAACAGTAACAGCATCCACACACCTTTTTTCATATATCTCTGCCGTGCATACATACGCTTTTCGGTAACAATCGGTTTCCTGTTATCCGTGAATTGCGTCGCAAAGGTAGCCTTTCCCGTCTTCATTCATATCTATTGTTTTTTTAGAGAGGCAAAATTACAAAAATATTCGATAGGCTAATAGGACTGAACGAGCAGCATTACAGGGTTATTTTTTAATGCGTCGAACTCTGTTTAGATTTCGGTAGGTCATTATTTATCAACTCCATCAGTCGCTCTATGGCTTGTTCTTCGGGAATATTTTTTTCTATGCATACGTTTCCCTTATAGAGGCTCACGCGATTTCTCCCAGCGCCGACATATCCGTAATCGGCATCCGCCATCTCGCCGGGTCCATTAACAATGCAACCCATAACAGCAATTTTTAAATTGTTGAGATGCGCAGTAGCAACCTGTACCTTTGCAAGGGTTGTTTGCAAATCAAAAAGCGTACGTCCGCAACTTGGACAGGCAATGTACTCTGTTCGGCTCATGCGTACACGCGCCGCTTGCAGCACACTGAAAGCAACAGAATTAACCTGCCCTGTCGTGATTCTTGGATTGGTATTGGTGAGCCATAGCCCGTCGCCAAAACCGTCAAGCAGTAAAGCTCCCACATCAGCGCCGGCTTTAATTTGCAATCCTTCAAGATGATTTTCATTGTAATTGCGGGCAATAATCACGGGAACGGTAATATTTTCCCGTAGCAGACAATGGAAAAAGGCACGCATCTCTCCCACAGGATTCTGATGTTTCGACCGTAACACAATAACACTTTTTCTATCCTCTTTCAGTTTGGAAATCAGCGTATCAGTCAAATCGGAATAGCATAAATTAAGAATGGGGAAAGGCAATGTCTGTTTGAAATAATCGGGATACGGATCGCTAAAAACGTCATCTTCTTCGGCAATTACCACAGGCGGTTTTCCTCCTCCCACGCAATCAATCAAATGTGTTGTGCGTCGATGATAAGTGTAGGGAGAAAATGTATCGGCGGGGAAACAATTTATTAATGGATGATTGGCTCGTTGCTCAATATAGTCAACAAGAGTCTTCGCCACAGGCATTTCACGCTCAGGGTCTTCACTGAGCGATACGCGAATGGTATCACCTATACCGTCTGCAAGCAACGCACCGATGCCAACAGCTGATTTGATACGTCCATCCTCACCATTACCGGCTTCAGTAACGCCAAGATGTAACGGATAGTGCATATCGACATCACGCATTTTTTGAATTAACAGCCTCACCGACTGCACCATTACCAGTGTATTGGAAGCCTTGATAGAAAGTACTATATCATTAAAATCCACAGTACGACAAATGGAAAGAAATTCCATACACGACGCCACCAGCCCTTCCGGAGTATCTCCAAAGCGACTCATAATACGCTGAGACAAAGAACCGTGATTCACGCCGATGCGTAATACCGTTGAATGTTGTCTGCATAAGCCAATCAGAGACAAAAGTTTCTGGCGAATGACTTCAACTTCGTTGGCAAATGCGCGGTCGGAATAATGTGCAGTCGTACTTGATACAAAATTACCGGGATTAATGCGCACCTTGTCCGCCACTTTAGTCGCTTCAAAGGCAACCTTGGAATTAAAATGAACGTCTGCTACCAGAGGTGTGTGCAGACCCTGACGCCCCAGTTGCTTTTTTATTTCTGCCAACTGTTTTACATGAAGCACACCCTGAGTGGTAAAGCGTACCATTTCAGCGCCTGCCAATATCATACGATTAGCCTGTTCTACAGAATCATCTACGCAATTGGTGTCGGTATTCGCCATAGATTGGATACGAACAGGTGCATTTCCGCCCAAAGTCAAGTTCCCAATCCTTATTTGCTGCGATACACGCCGCTGATAATTAAACATTGAATGAATATACATAACTCGACTTAATAATAGTTATTATTATAGCAAAGATAATGATTTTTTTTTGTTTTCACAAACACAATTAGAGACTATCCATCAGGACAGTCTCTAAATTAATATTTTGCATAAAATGGGAAATATGCTTACTTTACACTATGTTTTGCCTGCTTTACGATGGCTTGGAACGCTGCCGGATTATTCATGGCAAGGTCTGCCAGCACTTTGCGGTTCATTTCGATACCTGCTTTGTGCAGTGCACCCATCAATTGCGAATAGGACAACCCTTCTAAACGGGCGGCAGCATTGATACGCTGAATCCAAAGCGCCCGAAAATTGCGTTTTTTGTTTTTGCGGTCGCGGTAAGCATACTGCAACCCCTTTTCCCACGTGTTTTTTGCTACCGTCCAAACATTGCGACGCGCACCAAAGTACCCACGCGTGAGTTTTAAAATTCTTTTACGTTTTGCTCTTGAAGCAACGTGATTGACTGATCTTGGCATAGTTGTTTGTTTTTGTGAATGTCAGCGTTCCCAAAAAGAATCTTGTAGCTGAACACTCGATTAATCACTAAAAAATAAATGAATAATTGTTATTTTAACGGAGACCTAAAAGCACTTTCACATTGTTTTCGTCGGAGCGGTGAACAAGTCCTGTGTGCGTGAGATTGCGTTTTTGTTTTAACGTTTTCTTAGTCAGAATATGACTTTTGAAAGCGTGTTTCCGTTTGATTTTTCCTGTTCCGGTAAGGGCAAACCTTTTTTTTGCACCGGAGATAGTTTTAATTTTTGGCATTGTAATAATTTTAAATTGTAAATATTAAATTAAAATAGCTTTTGTCCTTAGATTATAAACTATTTTTTACTTTTCGGGGAGAGGTTTAAAAACATTTTTTTACCTTCCAGTTTAGGCAACGAATCAACTTTTGCCAGGTCTTCCAAATCATTGGCAAAACGCAACAGCAACATTTCTCCATACTCCTTGAACAGGATAGACCGCCCGCGAAAAAAGACATACGCCTTCACCTTACAGCCTTCTTTGAGAAAACTCTGTGCATGTTTGAGCTTAAAATTATAGTCATGATCATCCGTCTGAGGTCCAAAACGTATCTCTTTCACAACGGTTTTCACTGCCTTGGCTTTTATTTCTTTCTCCCTCTTTTTTTGCTGGTAAAGAAATTTTTGATAATCAATGACACGACACACAGGCGGCTCTGCATTGGGAGAAATCTCCACTAAATCAAGCCCTTGCGATTCGGCAATTGCCAACGCATTTCTTATTGGATACACGCCTTGTTCCACATTGTCTCCAACTAATCTGACTTCTTCCACGCCACGAATCCGATCATTGATACGGTGTTTATCTTCCTGACGTTTTTGCTGAGTAAATTGCTTTGCTATAGTAAAATCCTCCTAAAAATATAACTGTCAATAAATTAATGTTTCTCATATTGCTAACACATACAATTAGCACCGTATGTGTCCAAGCACGGGCGCAAAAGTACAATATTTTTCTCAAACAAACTGTGTTGCCGTAAAAAATTAACATTTTTCTTTTCATAAAAAGCAATCATCTTATTATCAGTCTATTATCTATCCTTATTTGACCATTGAATCTGTACTGAAAGTTAATAATTGCCGTTTTTCTACCTACAAAATGTCATTTTGAAGCATTTAACTGCCCTAAATTTAGCCTGTCAAAGCTTTGTGTGATGCAGTTTGTATGCCTGCTAAGGTCGCTACTTTTTTTCAGGCGCATTGCCGTCAGAAGGAATTACAAGCGTTTGCAGCGATTTTGCAGGAAGTTGAAAATCGGCTGTACAGTTGTTGAGGCGAAGCTTCGGCGTAGCGTCTCTGTCGGTTGTGTTGAGAATCACAACTACAATTTCGCCGTCAGGATTTTGAAATGCTGCTGTTTTTATGCCTTCATTATATGTACTGCTGCCGATTCGTACTGCGTCGCGCCTGATAAATTTGCTGAAATGTCCAACGGTATAATAAAGTTGTCCCAGTAAGAACTCCTTTTTGTCGGCATCAACAAACACCTGCGCTTTTACGCCTGTTGCGCGGTCGTGAAAAGGACCGCCATTCAAATCCACAATCAAATTCCAGTCAACTGAAGCTGCCATAAAATTATTGAAATTGCCAATCATTTCACGTGCATACTGTTCCACTTCGCCCCAGTTTTCGCGTTGAATTTCAGATCCGATACAAAATTCCGTAGCGATCAGCGGTTTGTCGGGATAAAGTTCGTGCGCCATTCTCAAATTGTCGAAATGGTCGCCCGAGTACCAGTGAAACCCTACGCCCCAGATAGCTTCGTCTGCACCCGGAATGTTTATACTTTCGCGTGCACGCTCCATTACGCGCTCTTTGTTATGGTCCCAAACCATAATCTTTGTGTCGCCAAAACCGGCAGCATCAAGCGTTGGACGAAGATAGTTTGCGGCAAACACGCCCTCTTCTTTGCCTGTCCAAATGCAACTTTCCCACGTCTGCACCGCTTTCGGTTCGTTTTGCACGGTAACAGCGAGAAAGTCAATGCCTTCTTTTTGATATTCTTTCAAATAGAGCGAAAAATAGTTTGCCCATGTTTGATAAAACTGAGGCAAAAGCCGTCCACCTTTAATCAAACTTTTATTGTCTTTCATAAAAGCGGGTGGAGACCATGGCGATGCAAAAAGCCATAAATCGGGATTAGCCGCGCGTGCCGCCTTAATCATCGGCACAATGTATTTTTTGTCACGCTCAATACTGAACGTTTTTAAATCCGTATCGCCCTCTGTTACATAAGTGTATTCGTCAAGTGCAAAATCGGCGGAATGAATATGCGTGCGGCAAAAATTCAAGCCGATACCGCTTTTGCCAAAATACAGTTCGGCAAGTTTGTGTTGCAAATCGGGCTTTAGAAGCGAGAAATTGTACGCCGAAGTTTCGGTAAATGCGCCGCCAAAGCCAAGCACTTTTTGATACTGAAATTCGGGATAAATGTTAATTAACAGGTTTTCCGTTTCCAAATCCTGCTTAAAAACGGCTGACTCCCATTCGGAAAGCATCTCATTTGATTTTTCGTTACTTGCAAAAATTCTAACTTTTTTGCCTTCCGTTTGCGCAAATAGCGACATTGAAAAAATAATCAATACACTGATTACTAATGTTCGTTTTGTGTAATTCGTTTTCATTTCTGTAAAAATTTTAAATTAATAGTTTTGAGTTGTAAGAAAATATTTAAATAACTTTTGTTGTGCATTTAGAAAGTTACATCAACCGATTTGTCGTGGTATCCGGAAATACCAGACGGGGCGAAAATGTACGCGCCTCCTCCTGAGTTAACCATGTGTAAGCCATAATGATAATTATATCGCCAACATCTACCAGATGAGTTGCTGCACCGTTCAGACAGATGACGCCTGAGCCGCGTTCTCCACAAATGACGTAAGTTTCAAAGCGGGCGCCGTTGTTATTATCAACAATCTGCACCTTTTCGTTTGGCAA
>JAISXJ010000067.1 GCA_031270565.1 Prevotellaceae bacterium | reverse complement strand
GAACGACTTTGCGGACAGCGAAATAGACACACGATTCGATTAAATTCGCTACATTTATTTGATGGTAAATGTAATGCCCTTTCCCAATATTATTTTTTATACAAATTGATTTGTTGTGTTGAAAGTCGGGAGCATCGCCAACTAAAATGCCAATATCATCACTTTTTCCGCTAAATCTTATAATCCAGTCATTTAATTTTCCTGTTTCATTATCGTACGAACAGATATTTTTGTTTTGTATTAATTTACCGTTACGGTCATAAACATTAGCCGAAATGTGTTCAAAAATTTCTTTCATTTCGGGATTCCACACAAAAAAACCGATTGGAAATTGCCCCGTTACGTTATCAAACGTATTGGAAGGAACTAAAAACAGATTTTCGAGTTTTGCCCGATATTGTTTCCTGAAATCTGAAAAGTTGGATGATTGCAAATTTTTTAACTTTGAAAAATTTGCAATCTTTGCGTCAGGAATTTCGCAATATATTCGGATGAGAAACTGTGCAAAAAGTTCATTTGAAGCATTACCTGTTATCTGCTTATATTTGTTGTATGTTTTATTGTTTTTTGCTACGTTCTCTTTCGATTTTTTCCCTAAACCCGTACCTGCTTCCGCATACGGCGGATTGATATATATAAGCAATTTTTTTCGTTTATCTTCGTCTGCAATAATTTGATAGAGTTCGTCGGGAAGTTTACCGCCTTTCGAGGCGGGGATAAATTCGTCGTTCAGGAAATCAAACTGAAAAACTTGGTCTTTCCAAAGATTTGCGCCGTTGGCTATTCTGTCACACATCACATCTACATCCTGTTTGTCGAGTGTTGACGCCCAAAGATTATCCTTATTTATAAGTCCGGCAAGCAAATTTCCCGTACCTGCGCAACAATCCCAAACCATGTATTTATCCTGCCAATCCTCGCCCAATGCTTCTGCAATATAGCGTTGCGAAAGTTCAACCCAGATTTGTGGAGTAAAGAAAGAGCCTTTTCGTTCGCGAACGTCCTGCGGTACCAGCAAATCGCAGCGTTCAATAATATAATCCCAATAATCTTCGAGCGGTGGACGTTCGTATTTTGCCCAAAACTGCATATAAGCCTTTTGATTGTCTTTAAAATCAACTTTTGCCGAAGTAAAAAGTCCGTTCTCAAGGCGGCGGTTTGCCTCGTAATAATTTTTGTGCAAAAGCACAAAAAGTTTGTCTTTAAGCGTTTTATTTTCAGCCGACAGCAAATCAGCCAAATAAAAATCGCCATCAATAATGCCGTTCTTTTTCACTACATCCCAGTCCACGTCAATCGTAGGCTTTACGATTTTCAGCCATTTATTGTAAATGATATTAAAATTGTTTTTGTCAATTTTGATTTTTGTTGTGTCCGATTTTCCGACAATAAAATTCTCGCGGATAAAACGCTTTAAATCTTTTTCGTCTTTTTCAAAATCAAAAAGATAAGTATTAAACGGCAAATTGTGGTTTACAACTTTATCTATCTGATTGTAAACCTGCTGAAATTCTTTTGTGCCTCGGTCTGAAGGCGCGACATTCCAGTTGAAATCGTTTTGGTAGAAAATATCTTGAATTTCGGAATAGGGAATAAAGGCGATTTTTTCGTTATCGAAACAGCCCAGAAACGCGGGCGGCAGATGTTTATTAAATGTTTTTGCTTTGCCGATGGTCAAAACCAACTGCGTGAGCATTACCAAAACATCAGACGAAGCGGCTTTTGCCTCCGCCCACAAGAGATATTCATCTGCAAAATCAATCGAATTTGCAGAATGTTTGAGTTTTACCGCAAAATCAATATCGCCGATATATTCGGTTGTATCAAATTTTTGAAAAAACTTTTCTGCTATTTTTTTTATGATTTCGCCTTCTCGCACATTGTTTTTGTTCATATTCGGAAGAATGATTTGAAGCACACAAAGGTAAAATAAATCATTGATATTATTTTACATTTTCACCTCTTTGCCTTCCCGTCGTCGGATATAATCCTGCAACTGGTCTGCTCCAACTTTTCCGACACCAAAATAACGCGCCTCCGGATGGGCTATTAACATGCCGCACAGGCTGGTAGTGGGGAACATTGAGTAATTGCCGGTCAGGGTGATACCGGTCTCTTCCGTTGCGTTGAGCAGATCGAAGACGTCCCGTTTCAGCGCATGGTCGGGGCATGTCGGGTAGCCAAATGCCGGGCGTATTACACGCTGTCCACTTTCGAGTTGCGCCTGCATCCATTCGGCGAGCGCTTCCGTCAGACGGGCGCAGAGACTCTCCCGTAACAGGTGGTCGAAGTCACGGCAGTCGCAATGCGGACGCTTGTCGGCTACTTTCAGGCAAAACAGTCCGACAGCGCTTTTGCCCTCTCCGCGCGGCATAATGAAGTCGGAAAGGCAAAGAAAATGGCTCTGCTCCTCCTGTTGCCGCAGCATTGGAAAGTGATGAACACCGTCAAGCACGATGTCATCATTTTCTGCATAAGCGTCGAAAAAGCGTACTGTGATGGCAGCGTCAAACTCCTGTCCGGCGATAATTCCGTTCAACTGATGCAGAGCGGTCTCGTAGGTGCGGCGCGCCTCTTCGTTGGTGTGGATGATGTCAGGAAATTTCCCCTTAAATCCCCAGAAGTGGAAAAAGGGCGTCCAGTCGATGAGGTGCGCGCAACAGGCAATGTCTATGTGTTTTTCCGACAGGTTATGTTCACCGAATTTTGATGTGATACAAGCGTTAAAGTCGTAGCGGGGCGCCTGCCGGCGTGCCTGTTCAAGCGAAACAAGACGTACATCCCGCGTTCGATAGAGTTCCCGTATCTGCTCCTGTCGGGATTTTATTTCGCGAATATAAGTCTCTCTCTCATTCAGCAGGCGTTTGACAACGCTCACCGTTCTGGAGGCGTCGCCTCCATCGACAACGCAGTAATCATAGAGCGGCGCCAGCTTGACAGCCGTGTGGACGGAAGAGGTGGTAGCTCCTCCTACAATCAGCGGAATGGCGAGTTGCTCCTCCTGCATCAGCCGGCAAAGCTGTTCCATTTCGCCGAGCGAAGGGGTAATCAGTCCGCTGACGCCAACGAGATTGGCGTTTTCACGTTTGGCTGCTGCTACAATTTCGTGATGGTCAATCATTACGCCAAGGTCAATCACCTCAATATTGTTGCAGGTAAGCACGATGTTGACGATATTTTTTCCGATGTCATGCACGTCGCCCTTCACTGTGGCGAGAATCATTTTGGGCAGGCGGATAGCTTCGGCAGCGCCTTTGCCACCATTGTAACGTTCTATTTCGGGTTGTAGAATTGCTACGGCGTCTTTCATTACTCTGGCGGCTTTCACCACTTGTGGCAGAAACATTTTCCCCTCGCCAAAAAGCTGTCCTACGTGTTCCATCCCTTTCATCAGCGGTTTTTCAATGATTTCCACCGGCAAGGCATAGATGCTAAGCGCTTCGGCAATATCTGCGGGCAGATATTCTGTGATTCCTTTTACCAGAGAATGAGCAAGGCGTTCATCAAGGGGCAGCGTGCGCCACTCTTCACTTTTCACATTCCTCACGGTTTTCTCATCTCCCGTCTGTTCTTTGAGACGTTCGGCAAGAGAGGTCAAACGCTCCGTAGCGTCGGGGCGACGGTTAAGTACAACATCCTCGACGGCAACCAGTAATTCAGGGTCAATGTCGTCATAAATCTGTAGCAGCGCGGGGTTGACAATACCCATATCCAGTCCTGCCTGTATGGCATGGTAGAGGAAGACGGAGTGCATAGCTTCCCGCACGGGATTATTACCGCGAAAAGAAAAGGAGAGATTGGAAATTCCGCCGGATGTATAACAGCCGGACAGTTCTTTTTTAATCCAACGCACTGCCTCTATGAAGTCAACGGCGTAGTTATTGTGTTCCTCAATGCCTGTACCGATGGCAAGGACATTGACATCGAAAATGATGTCTTCCGGAGGAAAGCCTGCACGGGCAGTCAATAGGTTGTATGCCCGACGGGCGATGGCTGTTTTCCTCTCGAAAGAGGCAGCCTGTCCCTCTTCGTCGAATGCCATCACCACCACCGCTGCTCCCAGTCTGCGTATCTCGGCGGCTTTAGCGAGAAACTCTGCCTCGCCCTCTTTGAGAGAGATAGAATTGACAATACATTTGCCCTGTGCATTTTTCAGTCCGGCGAGCAGCGTTTGCCAGTCGGAAGAGTCAATCATCAGGGCAGCTTTGGCAATCTCCGGCTCATTGCTGATGATACGTACGAAATGTTCCATCTCAACGCACCCGTCCAGCATGGCATCGTCCATATTGATGTCGATAATGGATGCGCCATCTTCAATCTGTTTGCGGGCAATCAGAGCGGCTTCATTATAATTTTTCTCACGAATCATACGGGCAAACCGCGCAGAACCGGCTACGTTGGTACGCTCGCCGACGTTGATAAAGTTACTCTCTTTTGTGTTTATCGTAACAATATCCAGTCCACTTAGCGTCAGCGGAGATGGCGGTGAAGGCAGCGAGCGGGGAGGGATGCCGTGAAGCGCTTCGCGAATGGCTTTGATATGCGCGGCAGTAGTACCGCAACATCCTCCGGCAATATTAATCAGTCCTTCTTCAGCCATTTTTTTTAGACAGGAAGCGGTGAACTCAGGTGTTTCATCGTATTCGCCCATTTCGTTGGGCAGTCCGGCATTGGGATAAATGGAGAGATAATGCGGAATTTTTGGGGATAACGTTTTAAAGAAAGCGTGCAGTTCTGTAGCGCCGAAAGAACAGTTCAGCCCGAAACTCAGGATTGGATAATGAGCAAGGCTGGCATACACTGCTTCGAGCGACTGTCCTGTAAGGATGCGTCCGCTGCGGTCGTTGACGGTAACGGAGAGCATCACGGGAAGCGCTGTAGATTTTTCCTGCTGCACACGTGCGATAGCGTAGAGGGCAGCTTTGGCGTTCAGTCCGTCGTAGATTGTTTCCAGCAGCAGCAGGTCTGCGCCTCCGTCGATTAGGGCGGAGACTTGCAGGGCGTATGCTTCGGCGAGGGTATCAAAGTCTGTCTCTCTGTAGCCGGGGTTGTTGGCGTCGGAGGCGAGCGTAACGGATTTTGCGGTGGGACCAATACTGCCGGCAACGTAAATTTTCCTGTCAGTGCAGGCGATGGCGCTCTCTTTGGCGAGGTGTGCTCCCTCAAAGTTAAGGCGATAGATTAGCTCTTCGCACCGGTAATCGCTTTGTGAAATGGCATTAGCATTAAAGGTGTTGGTCTCAATGATGTCGGCGCCTGCCTCAATGTAGGCGTTGTGTACCTGTCGTATCAGGTCGGGACGGGTGAGATTCAGAATATCGTTGTTTCCTTTGAGTGGCGTCGGGTGCGTCCGGAAGGCATCGCCTCTAAAATCTTCTTCGGTCAGCCGAAACCGCTGTAACGCTGTTCCGGTAGCGCCGTCAAGAATGAGAATACGTTGTTTCAGTGCGTCTATGATGTTCATTGTTTCAGGAGAATATGTTGAATATGCTAATTAAAAATGTTAATCCTTATTAGAAGTCCGCATTGTGGGTTGTGCGGGGGAAAGGAATGACATCGCGAATATTCTGCATACCGGTTACGAAAAGCATTAGCCGCTCGAAACCCAAACCAAAACCCGAATGTGGCGCAGTGCCAAAACGTCGTGTATCCAGATACCACCAAATATCTTTATCGGGTATGTGCATCTCCTCAGCGCGACGTTTGAGTTTTTCATAATCCTCCTCGCGCTGCGAACCGCCAATAATTTCTCCTATCTTCGGAAACAAAACATCCATGGCTCGAACCGTTTTACCATCGTCATTTTGTTTCATATAGAACGATTTTATCTCTTTAGGATAGTCGGTCAGAATGACGGGACGTTTGAAATGTTCCTCCACCAGATAGCGTTCGTGTTCCGATTGCAAATCAATGCCCCAGTCAACGGGAAACTCAAACTTTCTCCCTTTTGCCACAACATCCTTTAAAATGATAACGCCTTCGGTATAGGTTAAACGTTGAAAATCGTTTTCCGTAACAAATCTCAGACGGTCTATCAGGGCATTGTCATACATTTTGGCAAGAAATTCAATATCGTCCGTACAGCGTTCCAGCGCCCAGCGAACACAATACTGAATAAACTCCTGTGCCAGCTGCATGTTATCGGCAATTTCAAAGAAGGCGACCTCCGGCTCAATCATCCAGAACTCGGCTAAATGACGGGGCGTATTGGAGTTTTCGGCGCGGAAAGTGGGACCAAACGTATAGATAGCGCCAAGCGCCAGCGCTGCCAGTTCACCCTCCAGCTGTCCGGATACGGTGAGCGATGTGGGGCGTCCAAAGAAGTCATTGCTGTAGTCGATGGCGCCCTGAGGCGTCTTTTTGATGTCATAGAGATTCAGGGTTGTTACTTGAAACATTTGCCCGGCTCCCTCGCAGTCGCTACCGGTGATGACCGGCGTATGAAAATAGAAAAAACCACGTTCGTGGAAAAACGTATGAATCGCCATTGCCATGTTGTGTCGCAGGCGAAATATAGCGCCAAAGGTATTGGTTCGCGGACGCAGGTGCGCTATTTCACGCAAATATTCAAGGGTATGACCTTTCTTTTGGAGCGGGTATTGAGTGGGGTCGGCGACGCCGTAAATCTCTATTGCGGTGGCTGCAAGTTCCACCGACTGTCCCTGTCCGACCGACTGTGTCAGGATGCCGTTGACGTTCAGACAGGCGCCGGTAGTGATGAGTTTCAACTGTTCTTCCGTGAACTTCCCCATATCAACCACAACCTGCATATTATGGATGGTTGACCCGTCATTGAGCGCTATAAAATGCACATTTTTATTACCGCGATGCGTACGCACCCATCCTTTGATGTTTATTTCCCTGCCGATTTCGGCGCTCTTTAAGGCATTAACAATAACTGTTCTGTTAATTTTCTGCATAGTTTTTCTCCTGTAATTATAAGTTGTAAATTACAAACTCATTATTCGCTGCAAAGGTAAGCCTTTTTTTAGTTTTTAGTTTTTAGTTATTAGAGTGTAGTTAGTAGTGAATAACGAATAGTATTTTAGTGAATAGTGAATAATATTTTTTCGGGCTTTCGCCGAGCGAAAGTCAATGTTACGTTGTCCTGAAAGGACGTTATTTTCATAACCGCAGGTCAGCGACCTGCGGAAAACGACACCCTCCTATCCACTGCCTGACAAGGCAGGACTTGCGGAGTGAATCACTATAAAAGTATATGTCCTAACGGACAAAAACG
>JAISXJ010000185.1 GCA_031270565.1 Prevotellaceae bacterium | reverse complement strand
CGTGAGGCGGCTTTTTCCGCAAACTGCGCTATCGCTTGTATGCGGTTATGAAAATTCTGCCTTTCAGGCAGTGACACTGAAAACTCTTTTTATAGCACCTCAAAAAAAGAATTAACCAAAAAAAGGCGTACCTTTGCAGAAATTAAAGGCTCAAGGGTATAAAAAAATCACTTCACATAGCACTTATTTCTCTTGCGATTGTCTTTTCCCTGATGATTGCCCCTTTTTTATTGCTTAATATCAGTCCTGTACAACGTTATGCGGTGTCGCTTTTGACCGAACATCTGGGAAAAACACTGCATACGGAAGTGCGTATCGGACATGTTGACTGGCAACTGCTGAACAGACTTGTGCTGGAAGATGTCTATATGTCCGACCAGAATGGCGATACGCTGATTGCCGTTCAGACGGTGAATGCCCGTTTTTATCTGCCGGCGCTGCTCCGAAAGGAGATTAATCTGCGGAGAATAATATTAGAATCGCCGCAGTTTCGCGTGGCAATTGACAGTCTGGGGCAGTCGAATCTGGCATTTCTTTTCTCCGAACAGATAGACGACACACTAAAGTCGCCATTTTCCTACCATATTGACCTTGTTAAAATAAATGACGGGCAACTGTTTTTCGATTCACAGTTGCCGAACAGTTCCAAAGCCTCCGGAAAGTTCGATGCCGGACATATCCGCCTCTCGGAGTTGCAGTCTGAGATGCGGATTGATAATATCGAAGAAAAACACTGGCAGGGTATCATTCGGTCATTGAGTTTTAAAGAGGCATCCGGCGTGAACGTAAGAGATTTTCACACGAAATTTACCATTACCGACAGCGTGAGCCTCTTCTCCCAAACGCAACTTCTGCTGCCTGAAACAACGGTAACAATAGACACCGTCCACTTCCGCTATCCGGATTTTCACACCATTACCGACAGCATCGAACGGGTAACATTTTTTGCGCATATTGCACCATCCACCATTGTAGGCGCCGATTTGGAGGCGTTTTATACACCGCTCAAGCATTTCAGACAGGGCGTTGCCATTGAAGGCACCGTTAGCGGGTCGCTCGACAATGTAAATATGTCGCATCTGGACTTGCGTTATGGCGAGATTGCCCTCAATGGCAACGCGCACGTTACAGGCTTGCCGCATATAGACGAAACATTTGTGTCGGCACGCATTAACCATCTCAATGTAACCATGTCAAGCCTTCAGGACATCATTGCCAACCTGTCCCAAAAACCTGTCGTCATGCCAAAGGAACTCCACAACGTGAAGCGCTGTACCTACAGCGGCAAATTGACAGGCAGTTTCAACAGAATGACCCTTGACGGGACGCTTAAAACAGGCATTGGAACGGTCAAAACCGATGTTACGCTTTGCGCCTCCAATAATTTTGAAGATCTCGAAGTTGTCGGGTATATCCATTCAAACGGGTTGGATCTGGCTGCCATTACGCCTTCCGGCAGCGGATTAGGCTCTGTTGCCTTCGAGATGCAGGTTTCAGCGCGGAAAAGCGCCGGAAATCCACTTGAAACGCAGGCACAGGCTGTTATCTCAGCCATAACCTATCAAAATCATACCTATTACGACCTTTCCATTAATGGTATGTTGGCAAAAAATATTTTCAACGGCATCATCGACATCAGGGATAAAAATGGCGAATTGCAGTTTAACGGCACTGTTGACTTTCAGGAAAAAGTGCGCAAACTGTGTTTTGAAGCCTCCATCAAACACTTGAAGCCGTATGAACTCGGACTTATCAAAACCTATCCCGACCTCGAAGCTTCGCTGACAATGACGGTTAATATTGAAGCGGAACGGCTTGAACAGATTGTGGGAACGATTAAAATAAGTGCGGTGGAGATAAAAAATCATCATAACAGCTATTTTCTGGACAGTCTGCTAATCAAATCACACAGCGTCAAAGACGGTACGCTGACAACGGTGGAATCGCCTGTGATTAACGGAAATATTTCGGGCAACTATCGCCTTGCAACGCTTCCGGATAACTTTATGCAGATTGTAAAGCGTTATTTGCCCATTTTACAGGAAAAGACCGAGAATTTTAAACCGGTGTGGCATCAGGAACCGTTTGACAATGATATGCGTTTTTATTTTACAATAGCGCCGACCGAAACCCTTTGCCGAACACTGGAACTGGCATGGTTCACTGAAGAGCAGTCCATGCTCAGCGGCTTCTACAACGACGACTGTCAGTGTTTTAACGCCGAACTGAACATCCCGATACTGAAATATGGCAAACGCCGTTTCAACGAATCGGCGCTTCGCTGTTATAATGTAGATAACCAGATAATGGTCAGAGCAAACACCGTTACAAATGCCGGTGTGGATACGTTTGACGTAAATCTGAATATCGCATTGAGCAGGGATACGGCATTCACACACATTATCTGGCATGACAGGCAGCAGAAAGAGAGGCATGCCGGCGAAGTCGTCGCACAAACGCGCCTGTTTCTGGAAAATGATTCGCTTTACATTCATACCGGTATTCTCCCTACACAAATGTTGTTCAACAGCACATCGTGGGACATCAGTTGTAAAACCATTCTCACAAATCTCGAATGGATAGACATAGACCATCTCTCCATTTCCGGATTTAATCAGCATATACTCGTTGACGGAAAAATTTCAAACTCGGAGACCGACAGGCTGCACATCGAATTTAAGGACATTAGTCTGGATTATCTCAGCGATCTGCTGCCCGACAAATCAAACGTTTCGTTTGGCGGACAGGTGTCCGGCAAGGCTGACATCTCGCAACTGTTTGAAAAGCCTGTTCTGATTGCCGATGTCATGACCGAAAACTTCGTCTTCAACGAAGCGTTGCTGGGCTATGTTCATGCCACATCCGACTTTGATAACGACCGTATGGGGCTTATTTTTAACGGTGTCGTTATGCCGGACAAAACGGATACGGCTGCCGTCATCGAAGGGGCTTACTTCTTTCCAAACGATTCTCTTGACCTGAAAGGCGTCGCAAAAAAACTTGACCTGCAATTCATCAATTCCTTTACAAAAGACATTATCAATATCGAAAGCGGTTACGGCACGGGTAATGTGCACGTGTACGGCAGGACAAAACCCTCAACCATTCTCGTGGAAACCAAAGCGCTCGTAACGGACGGACGTGTGGGCATTGACTATCTGAACGCCTCTGTCCTGTTTGAGGATTCCATTATTTTGACTAAGGATAAAATAATACTTGACAACATTGCCATCACCGACGGTGAGGGACATTCAGGCGTTGTCAACGGGGAATTAAAACACCATTATTTTAAAGACATCGTTTTCAATATTGGCATTACCGCCAACAATATGCTGGCGCTTAACACCGGAAAGGAAACGGGAGAAAATTTCTACGGAAAGGCTTATGCAACAGGCACTGCCACCATTTCGGGATATGAGGGACGTGTGAACATTCTTTGCAACCTGACGTCAGAGCCAAACACAAAAATCGTTATTCCCATCGACGCCAACTATTCGGCAACGGACAATACTTTTATAACATTCGTTGAAAAAACGCCACAGGTACATCGCATACAGACAAAATCACAGCAAAAAGAGAAACCGGCAGGCTCGAATGAACTGAACATCGACCTGACGCTCAACGTCAATACAAATGCCGCAGCTGCCATTATCATTGACTCACAGTCGGGCGATATGCTTTCGGGCACCGGCGACGGTACCCTGAGAATTATTTACAATCCCCAAAAGGAAGGATTGAAAATACACGGGACATACACCATTCAGCAGGGAAAATACATCTTTACGTTTCAGAATGCGTTGCGGCGCGAATTTAGGGTATCGGACGGTAGCACGCTGGTTTGGAGCGGCGACCCAACCAATCCTACCATCAATATTAATGCCCTCTACCAGACGACGGCATCGCTGGCAGATGTGCTGGATGAGGCAATTCTGTCAAACGCCAACAGGACATCGGTGGTGGTGCAGTGTCTGCTTGACCTGCGTGGAAACCTGATGCAGCCGACAATCAAATTCAACTTGAATCTGCCGAACTCGGACGAAGAGCTGAACCGCGCCTTGAAGAATGCGGTAAATACCGACGAATTGATGATGAACGAAATCATCTATCTAATGGTTATGAACAAATTTTATACTCCCGACAATTTGCAACGGACGACACTGGGGCAGAACGATGTTTTTTCTGTGGTCTCTTCGACGTTGTCGGCACAGCTCAACAACTGGGCGTCGCAGCTGTTTGAGGGATGGGATTTTGGCGTTAATTTTCGCACAACAAGCGAAGGCGAAACGCGCAGCAATGAGTATGAGGTGAGTGTTGCCTATTCGCCGAACGGGCGAATAATGATTAACGGAAATGTTGGCTATCGCGACGATAAACTGTCTTCTTCAAAGTTCATTGGCGACTTTGATGTGGAATATAAACTGATTCGGTCGGGCAAGTTGAGCGCTAAGGCATACACGCACACAACGGATTATAATGAGTTTAAGGAAGCGCCCACGACACAGGGCATCGGTATTGTTTACCGTGAGAATTTCGATTCGCTTGCCGACCTGTGGCAAAACTGGAAAAACGCTGCCCGTGAAGGCAACAAAACACGAAAAAACGAAAAGAAAAAGGATAAAAAACGTAAGCATACAACTACTAATCACTAATTGCTATAACTATAACCAAATAAAAATAATGATACAAAAAACAATTATGTTCGTCAGTATGGGGCTGTTCAGTTGTTTCTCTCTGACAGGTCAAACCGTTAACGATTCCATTGCGCAACAGACATTAAAGGTAGCCTCCACTGTTTCGTCGGTGGTCAACACAACCATATCCGGTTCGGGGACGCTCATCTCCTCGCTGGAGAATAGCGCCGATACCACAGCAAAACCAAGCTGTTGGAAATTTTCGGGAGTAGTAGGACTTAATTCCTCGCTGACGGGATTACGGAACTGGGCTGCCGGCGGAAACAACACCGCAGGCGGCGTAGTGAACGCCAATCTGACATTACGTTATCAGAAAAAAAATATGGCATGGGAGAGCAATCTCGACACGGATTTTGGACTAACCTACATAGACAAAACCACATATACATGGCGTAAAACAAACGACAAGCTCAATTTCTCCAGCAAGTTCGGCTATGAATTTAAACCGCACTGGTATTTGACGGTGTTGGGTGTGTTCAAATCGCAATACACGCGAGGTTACGACTATAAGGTTGTTGACGGCGTTGATACGCAAATATATACATCTACCTGGCTTTCGCCCTCCTATACCGATATATCGCTTGGTATTGACTGGAAGCCGTCCTCCATATTTTCGTTCTATCTCTCTCCGATAGCGGGGCGCATCTCGACGGCGACCGATTCTCTGCTCAGAAAATCCTACGGCATTGCACCCGACAAAAACCATCTCTCGGCTTTTGGAGCAACATTCAAGGGGGGAGTCAACTATCAGTATCAGAATCTTAAAATAATCTCCTCTCTCACCCTCTTTACGCCGTACACGCACAAACCTTTCGGAAATGTTGACGTCGATTGGGATGTGCACATATCGTATCAGCTGCTTAAAATGTTGAACATTACGCTGGGAACATCGTTAAAATATTACGATGCGGTGATGATTGCCGATGCGTCAGGCAGGGTGCGGGCAATGGTGCAGTTCAAGACGAATTTCGGCATTGGCTTGGGATATAGTTTTTGAGGTGTCAGTTGTCAGAATGTAGAGTGTAGTTTTTAGAGTGTAGAGTGTAGTTTTTTGCCCGTTAGGGCATAAATATCAAAGGAAAAACAGAACACAGATAACACAGATTTAACAGATTAACACCAGATTTCTATCTGTGAAAATCACGTCTAATCTGCGTTATCAGTGTTCAAAAATAAAAAATAGAACACAGATGACACGAAACAACCCTCGGCGTAGCCAATAACTAAACTCTAAACTCTAAAAACTATACTCTAAAAAAAATTATTGGTTAATTCTTTTTTTGAGGTGCTATGAAAAATATTTTACCTTTGCAGTGAATCTAAAACAGTAACCAAATGGGACGCAAAAAGAAAGAACGCCCAAGCGAGTTTGAAATAAACCAA
>JAISXJ010000165.1 GCA_031270565.1 Prevotellaceae bacterium | reverse complement strand
CAACGAGGGGTAAATGGTAATCTCGTTTGTAACGAGACAGGGCATTTTGGACGACCGCAAGGGTCGCCCCTACAGTTAGGGCAACCACACAGGGTTGCACCCTACATTATTCATTATTCACTATTCATTATTCACTATATTATAGCGCCTCAAAAAAGAATTAACTGAATTAACCTAAAGCCCGCAACAACGGGTTATGTTATTTTTTCTTTCGCAAGAGCAATCAGTTCACTGTCGAGACCAAGTATTTCGGCAATGCGCATGGCTTCGTGAGGAACGTTCTGCTCGTCGGTCTCCTGCAGAGTATAGTCGATTTCGGCAAGTAACTGTTTAATATTCCTCTCGGTATCGGACGGACGAAAGCCGCGCACCCGCAAACGACGGCACGGCGTGGTGATGTGGTCGTAATGCGTGGTGATTAATCCGCGTACATTATATTTATTGAACAGTTGAATCAGAGCATCAACGATAGCGCGTCCTTCGGCAGGATTGGTGGTGCGTGCAGGCTCGTCAACAAGCGCCAAAACAACTGTCTGATGACGTATGGCATCAATAATTTTATTGATTTGCATCATCTCTGAGGCAAAGGATGACAGTCCGTTTAAACTCTTTTGCGTCTCTTCGGCAGAACAGATGACCTCTTCCACCAGCGCCACTTTCGCTAACCGGACAGGCAAATAAAATCCGTACTGACACAGCATTTGCGCCAGCGCTACCGTGTGTAACACAACCGTTTTACCCCCCATATTTATTCCCGTTAATAAAACCGGAGCATTACCGAACGTAATATCAACAGGCTGAAAGTCATTCCCCTGTTTGAGTAAATCTGCTTTGATTTGCGGATTGAACAACCCCTGATAAACAGTCTGACCGGATGTTATTTTGGGGGCGGAAAAACCTTCACGAATAGCCTGTTCGGCTTTGGCTAAGAGTAAATCGAGGTATGCAATGCGTTCAATGGCAGTTTGCAAAGCCGGTACAAACGGGCGTAATTTATCAGAAAGTAACGCACGGATACGGTCTTCCTCTTCGGTACATTTAGCTAATAGATAAGCCTCCTGTTCTTTTGGCTGTGTCTGCAGCTGTTGACGCAGAAGCATCAATCCGACCGAATATTTATCATAAATATGGAATGTTGCCGTGCGTGTATTGTTCGGGTCAAGCAGGCGAACAACATTTTCCAAATCGGGCAGTTCCACCAGCGGAGCTTCGCATAATAATTTGCGCAATTCCCCAACAAGCAGGGCTAAGTGTTTTATCTCAAAGAGTTCAACGTCGTCCAGTATGACTTTCTGTTGCAGATGTTCCACCGTCCGGCGGCAATCATGCAGCTGCGCAACAGTATGCGTCAGAGAATTGACAAACGCTTTCTTCGAGACATCACGCAGCAGAGCTTGCGCTTTGGCAATCTGCGCAAATTCTTCTTCCAGACTTTTGGCGTTACTGTTCCACGAAAGTGAATAAAGGCTATGGCGGGCAAGCGCTGTTTGCAGATTCAGCCCGTCAATGATATAACGCAAAGCGGGGCTTTTTTCCAACTGATGTTTGAGAAGTAAAGACATTATAAGATGGATTAAATGGTATTAGCGGTCTTCGATTTATCAAAGTTTTCCCGTATTTTTCTGACATCGTAAACAGGCGATTGCAACGAGAGGGAAAGCGCTTCGCATATTATGTGTGAAGGGAAACTGTATCCCTGCGGGGAAGAGGGATTGACCGTAACGGCAATTAAATTAGCCTTGTGCAACACTTCAATAATCCCCCCACGACGAATGAAAGCGTCATAAGCTTCCTGTGAAATAAACAGTTTTGTAAAGTCTTCAACGATGAGACGTATTTTCCCCTCTTTTTGCATCCTCAGAAACTGCAGTAGCCTGTCATTGACAACGCCCGCTACATAGAGCGTGCGTCCGTGCTGTAGCAACCGTTCCCTGTGCTGTTCAAAGAGGAGGGAGGAGGCGATGTTCAGGTCATGTATATTGTCGTTTTCCGAGATAGAAAACAGTCCTTTGCCAAGCAACAGCAACTGATTTTTGAGCGGGTTCTCCACTTCCGGCAAGGCAATAAGGGTGCAGGCAAACGTCGTTTTGCTGATGATTGTTCGGAGACTTGCCGAACAGGCGGCTCCTGTGGTAAGCACCAGCGCTTCGGTAACGGTTGGCGAGGCGAGGCTCAATCGGGAAAGTGCGCCGTCCACCAGCGTGATGTCAGCGCCAAGTGAGGCGTGCTTTCTGATAATTTCCTGCAACGTTTTTGTGTCGGCTGGACCGGAGAGCAACGTCTCGCCACGTCGCAGAACACGTGCCGTTACCAGACGCCCCAATGCCGTTCTCTGATGATTTATTGCCACTACCTCCGACAATAGTTGTCTGGTGGCATAATGCTGTTCTGAAGTGGTAAAGAGCATTGTTTCGTAGAGGGTGATGTCCGGCTTGACGGTTTGTGTTACCCTGTCGATGCTCTCGCCATCCACACCGATGGATGTAACTGCCACATGACGCTTTTTTTCCTTCAGGGCAGAAAGAATATAGTTAAGCGTCTCTGTTTTGCCGGTATTTTTATCCAGCCCGACAACCGACAGACTTGCATATTTCATTATTTCGGAAATAAATGGCATCGGTGTTTTTTTGAGGTTATGATATTATCCCTTATATTTTGCGATAAGAGAACATTCTTTTTTCTGCTTTCGCCTGCTGTACAATTGCAAAGCGGCAACAAAGGTAATAAAAAAGAGGGAAATATATTTTCCTTTTCCCCCTTATTGTCCCGTAACAATTCTCCCTGTAACATCTACAAAGGAACAATTGACTGTCCAAATGCCACTATGCTTTGTTATCTGTGCCGAACCGTGATGCAGCGCTACGGGAACGGCGTTATCAAAAAGCAACGTACCGGTGAGCAGAACAGTGTCCGATGGGCGAAGGGTGAACAGAGACGGCTCAGACCCTAAAGCATATACGCCCTGCGGCAACTCCGACGTACTCTGAATGGCATAACATTCCAGTTGCAGACGATACGTACCGCTTTCGAGCACAACCCGATAAACAGCGTGTCCACTGCCATAAACATCGCCAAGAGAAGTGATTGTTTGCGTGTTAAAGCGCAGTTTGAGCGTGTCCGGCGGCGGTGTAGTCATATCCTGAAACGCTACCGAGCCAAGATAGGAAAACGCAATGCGTTCTGCCCGATTACCGATGAGAACACCGCTGATACGCCAATCCGCCCCCGCCTGCTCTATGCTGAACGTGCTGTCCTCAACAAGCACAACCCCCAAACCATTAGGCTGATAACTGCCAAGAAAAGAGCCTACCACGTAGAGCGCATTATTTTCTTCTATAAAATTGCCGGCGGCAAAAGAGAAACTTTTATCACGACCGGTAGCTTTCACATACTTTCCGCCGGTAAGTTGAGCGCCATTCTGCGGTGTATTTATATCCAGATTAAGAAAAAGTCCCGCTCCCTGCATCACGCCATCTACACCGACAGTCAGCCCATCGTCCAGCAGGCGCAAAATGGTATTTTCCGTATTCTCACCATAATAATTGCCATAATAATAAGCAATGGCATGACTGAAATCCACCTCATAATCCAATGCGCCAACCGACACAACGCACGTTGCCCGCAGGTCGCCGCAGGTTGCCGTAATGGTGCAGGAGCCGGAATAAACCGCCGTTACATTTCCGCGATAATCCACCGAAGCTACCGAATAGTCGCTTGATTTCCAATAAACAATATTATAAATAGACGAAGAGAGCGGCAGGATAATTGCTTCTAACTGTCGGCTTTCGCCGACACGCATAACAAGTGCATCGTTGCTGAGAACAAGCGATGTAACTTCGTGGCGGTTGCAGGCTGTAAAAAGTAACAGCGCCAGCGAGAGAAAAAGAGCAGACAGTTTGTTCATTGCGATATTTTTTTGCGGTTCAAGAGACGCACGGGAAGAATGGCTGAAAGAAATCCCATAGTGAGTACCGTCAGCAGAACGAGAATCAGGTCGGAATATTTCACCACTACCGGATAACTTTCCGTAATCAGCCCCTCCCCCATCGTTATAATGCCCGCATGCTGCTGTATCAGGCTTAGACCGACGCCGATAATAAGTCCCGTTACCGCACCGATTACCGAAATCAGCCAGCCTGTGTACAGAAATATCTGCCTGACCTGTTCGCCATCCGCACCAAGATTCGTCAAAAGGATAATATCCTCGCCTTTGTCAATGAGCAGCATCGAAAGCGAGCCGATAATATTGCTAATGGCGATTAACAGTATCAGCGCCAAAATAAGAAATGTTATCCACTTTTCTATGAGAATTATATGGTAGAGGTCAGCCTGCTGTTCCATCCGGTTAAGGACTTTAAAGTCGCTTCCCAACGCCTGTTGCAATGTTTTTTGAAACGAAGCTAATGGCTGATTCGTACTTAGTTTCAGTTCAACGGATGTTACTTCCGAAGCGGTATAGCCGTACATTTCCCGTGCAAATTCTATAGGCACAATCACAAGTCTGTCATCATATTCAGGGCGCATAACGGTAAAAATGCCCGACACAAAGAGCGTTCCCTGTTTGAAAGCCGCTTCAGGACGCGCCAGATTAATCTTTCCCGTACGTTTGGGGACGTAAAGTCGTATCGGATTAACGTAATCTGTTGTCAAGTCGAGCGTTTGAGCTATGCCGATACCCGTAACAGCTACGTTAAACTGCAAGTGATGCAACTGAAATTTACCGGAATACATCCGGTTTTTCATATCAACAAGCCGTTCAAAATGTTCATCCACTCCACGCAGAATAACAGGCACTTGCGACCCCTGATAGCTCACCAGCGCATTATCTTCTACAATTTCAGCAAAACAGACTATCGCCGTATCCTTCCTGATTTGCCGGAAAATATCCGTATCCAAAGAAAACGGTTGATGATTTTTTGCGCAGATGCGCAGTTCGGGGTCGAAATGACTGAATGTATCACGTATAAGGCTGTCGAAA
Source organism: Prevotellaceae bacterium (assembly GCA_031270565.1). GTDB lineage: Bacteria > Bacteroidota > Bacteroidia > Bacteroidales > Paludibacteraceae > F0058. Next base: position 976 of record JAISXJ010000165.1, on the reverse strand, counting down.
CCGTTCATAATTGACAGCACGCACACCATTGCCATCGTACCGACAGCCACGCCACCCATTGAGATGCGCGTTATCAGGTTGATAACATTTCGTTTTTTCCGGCTAAACAGGTAACGCCACGCCATAAAAAGCGACAGCTTCCGTTTATAAAATTCGGCAAGGATAGGCATAGACAATCCGAACGGCTATTAGGGAAATAGATTACTGTTTTAAAAGGGCGTCTATTTTATCCAGATAATCAAGGGAATCATCCAGTTGATAGATTAATTCCGGTATAATCCGCAGTTGGTGCCGCATACGCTGTCCGAGCTGAAAGCGAATAGCCTTTTGAACGGTATTAATTTCTGCCAGCAACGCTCCCCCCTGATTACTTGGAAATATACTTAAAAATACACGTGCCTGACTTAAATCGGGCGTTACACGTACGCTGGTTACGGAAATAAGTTTTCCGCGATGATGTTCGCGGGCATAGAGGAGAAAGATTTCTCCAAGCTCTTTTTGCAGCGCTACCGCTATTTTTTCCTGTCGTGTTGTTTCCATTTGAATGAATATAATGCAGTGTGATAAAAAACAGACTGCAAAGATACTTTTTTTAGTTTGTAGTTATTAGAGTGTAGAGTTTAGTTTTTTTAGAGTGTAGAGTGTAGAGTGTAGTTTGCCCGTTAGGGCATAAATATCAATAGAAAAACAGAACACAGATGACACAGATTTAACAGATAAACGCAAGATTTTTATCTGTGAAAATCGTGTCTAATCTGCGGTATCAGTGTTCAAAAATAATTTAGCCACAAATACACGAAACAACGTTCGGCGTAGCCAATAACTAAACTCTACACTCTAAAAACTATAAACTAAAAGAGGCTGTCTCAAAAACGAGGCAGCCTTTTTCTTAGTTATGCAGCAAGTTTGAGATTTTCGGAGTAAAAATATTCTTGTCGAAGGGAAAATTCGTATTTTGCGTAAACAACTACGAGAA
>JAISXJ010000161.1 GCA_031270565.1 Prevotellaceae bacterium | reverse complement strand
CAACGAGGGGTAAATGGTAATCTCGTTTGTAACGAGACAGGGCATTTTGGACGACCGCAAGGGTCGCCCCTACAGTTAGGGCAACCACACAGGGTTGCACCCTACATTATTCATTATTCGTTAGGGCAACCACACAGGGTTGCACCCTACATTATTCATTATTCATTATTCACTAAATCTATCCCAGCTGCCGAAGCTGTACGGTGAAATGCCGCATCAGTTCTGCTTCCCAGACAATCTCAACGCCCCGTGTGATACTGTTGCGCCGGTCGTACACGTTTTTCAGCGCCACGGCAACAACATCCATGTGGTTGTTGGTATAGACGCGACGGGGGATAGCCAGCCGCAACAGGTCAAGTCCGCCAAAGCGGTTCTGGCGTGTAACGGGGTCGCGGTCTGCCAGAAGATAGCCTATTTCACAGCCGCGAATACCAGCCTCCAGATAGAGTTCAATGGTGAGCGTTTGTGCGGGAAACTCCTCCTTTGGCACCTGAACAAGCACCTTCGGGGCGTCCACAAAAATAGCATGTCCTCCCGCCGGACGCTGATAGGGGATGCCAAATTCGTCAAGCCGTTGCGCTAAATAGGCTACCTGTCTGATACGGGTTTCGAGATTGTCAAACTCGGTATTTTCATCCAAGCCGATAGCCAAGGCGTTCATGTCGCGTCCGTTCATACCACCGTAGGTGATGTAGCCTTCATAGACAATGCCTTTAACTTTTGCCATATCAAACCAACTTTGAATATTGGTTGCGATAAAACCGCCCATATTGACGATGGCGTCTTTTTTCGCGCTCATAGTCATGGCATCTGCGTATGAAAACATTTCATAACAAATCTCCTTAATGGTTTTGTCGGCAAATCCCTCTTCGCGCACCTTGATGAAATAGGCATTTTCGGCGAAACGCGCCGAGTCGAAAAGCACCGGCTTGTTATACTTTTGAGCCAACCGGCGCACCTGCCTGAGATTGTCCATTGAAACAGGTTGTCCACCCGCCGTGTTATTGGTGATTGTAACAATGATAAACGGTACTCTGTCCGCCTCTTTTGCCAGCAGTGTATCCAGTTTTGTGATGTCCACATTCCCTTTGAATGGAACTTCTTTCTGGGTGTCTTTGGCGTCGTCCACCGTACAGTCGACGGCAAAAGCCTTACGCGACTCAATATGTCCCTTAGTGGTGTCGAAATGGGAGTTGCCCGGGATGATGTCGTTTTCGTTTATCAGGCAAGAGAAGAGCACATTCTCGGCGGCACGCCCCTGGTGGGTGGGCAACACATACTGAAAACCGGTGATACGCTGGATTGTCTCCTTCATCTTTCGGAAAGAGGTTGCACCGGCGTAACTTTCATCGCCAATCATCATGCCCGCCCATTGACGGTCGCTCATGGCGCCGGTTCCGGAATCGGTCAGAAGGTCGATGTAAACTTCTTCTGCGTTAAGTTGAAATACGTTGTAGTGGGCTGCTTTGAGCCATTGTTCACGCTCATGGCGCGTGCTGTTGCGGATGGGTTCAACCATCTTGATTTTCCATGATTCTGCAAAAGGTTGTTGCATTGTTATTATAATTTACAGGATTAATATTTGTAGTCTGTCAATTGACGGACAAAAGTAACGATTTTTTGTGAGAAGAAGAACAATATCTCGGCTATGCGATTTATGGTTAACGCATAATTGCCGACCGTTTGACGGATGAGCGCCTCTGCCTTGCAAAAAAAGAATTAACCGAAAAAATAAAGAATAATCATCCTGAGCATCCTGTTAATCCTGTGAAAAATGGGGCTGTCTCAAAAGTTTTCAGTTTTCAGATTTTTAATTCTCAATTCTTAATTCTCAATTCTTAATTATTCACTATTCGTTATTCATTATTCACTAAAAAAGTATTATCTTTGCCCCGTTATTGTTCACATCTAAAATCAATACAAAAACGATGCTTACATCCGGTATTCCATATTTACCTTTTTTTCAGCTTAGACGGTTTAACAGGCTAAAAGTAAGCTCATTACAAAAGCCCCCCCCCTACATTCGCCTTAACTCCTTGTATTCAAGGGTTTAACAAAACCTTAGGTTTTTTTTATTTGACGGTTTATGGCGCGAAGTTTTTTTGCGTTTTTTCACTATATACATATACAATTATTGCGGCACATTTTCGGAATTTTCGGAGGTGTTGCCGTTGTTCTTTATTGCGCCCTTTGCGAAAAACTGACAACTTAATATATCAATTAATTAACTTAAAACGTGTTTTTTATGAAAACTAATCAATTTCTTTTCGCTGCGCTCACAGCAGCATTTTTAAGCGTCGCCTCTTTTTCTGCAGCGCAGGTAACTATTGGCGGTAGCGACCTGCCGAAGGCAGGGACTATTGTAGATTTGAATCCGCAAAACGGCGTTAAGGGAGGTCTGGCGCTGTCGAATGTTTATTTGACCAGACAGACACATATTCCGGTTGGAGCTAACCTCTTTCCGGGTATTACTCACGGTACAAATGACGATGTGAATCCTGCTCTTGCCGGTACAATTATTTACAACACTAATGCCGATTTTGGACTTGGCGTCTTTGTCTGGGACGGGGACATCTGGCAGCCGGTAGGTGCACATATTTATACTACCACCATTCCTGCGCCAACGTGCTCGTCTATTGCTCCTACTATTACTTTTATGGCTTACAACCTCGGCGCTGATGTAGCTAAACTGATGTCTCTTTATCCGACACTCAGTCCTGCCAAACAGCAGATAAAGTATTTGGCTTTAGTACCTACCATTAGCGCTACTGACGCCACTGTTTGGGGCGACCTTTATCAGTGGGGACGTATTAGAGACGGACACGAAAAAAGGAATAGTACAATCTATTCAGGGCCTCTTACTCAGGCTTCTGATGTGGATGCTAATGGTCAGCCAAAAGCGGGAAAAGGTCAAGGTCAGCTTATTACTGTGCCTGATGGTACTAATAATAATGATTGGAGTAATCCCCAAGACAACACTCTTTGGGGTAACGGCGTGAGTGTTGGAGTTGAAACTCCCGATGGAGTTCTTGCCTCGGACGGCAAATATTATCAAAGCACAAACTGGGTAATTCCTGATAATAATCCCTGCCCTATCGGTTGGCATATTCCTACTCAGGACGAATGGGAGCGGCTCACTGATTACGGTTGCGGCGCTCCTCAAACTGCTGGCGGTGATTTTTATATCAATACTTCTACAGAGTACTATAAATCTCTTAGCGGCACAAACGCTCCTCTGACCTGGGTTCGCGTTAAGGATGGTAAGGCATATCAAGGCACTTGGTCAGACGGCGACCGTAGCGGTTTCGCTGTTTATGAAACAGCTGTATGGACTGCTGCTATTGCCGAGAACGGCTATTTTCACGATGGCGGCAACCCCGACTATACCAGACCTTTATACGAGGCTAATGCCCCCGAGCCTCTCCTCTTCCTTCCTGCCGTCGGGGCCCGCAATCGTCCCAGTGGTTCGCTCGTCTTTACCGGCAGCCGCGGACACTACTGGAGTAGTACAGTTACCGACATCAGCGATCGTTTCAAGTATTTCGCATCCGAATTCGTGGGCAACAGCAACATCGCCGGCGGTCGCGCGAGCTGCTTGGGCGTGCGGTGTGTGAAGTAACAGCCTCCGCCAAAACAAATAAAAGCCTCCGGCAACGGGGGCTTTTATGTTTGTCGTCAAGCAGGGGTGCCGTATTCGTGCCTGCGGTGTTATTTTTTACGAAAAATGGTACTGGCATTAGCCTGTGCAACGGGCATAATAACAATATCGTTCAAGTAGACATGCTCCGACAGAGAGACGGCGAAACGTATGACTTCCGCGACATCTTCGTCGTACGAATATCTGTCTATCGCAAGGACAGCTCCATGCTTTTCGGTCTATTTCATCAACAACTCCTGATATTTCAAAACATCCGCTTCAGCCTGCCGTATGGCTTCCTCTTTGGCTTTTATCTCCTTTTCCTTGTCGCCGACTTTGCCATGCAGTCTCTGAATTTCTTTCTCCAGTTTCACTTTGTCGTTCTTGAGCGTCTCTAACTCTTTGCGGTATTTTTCCGCTAACCCACTGCTTTGTATCAACAGTTGGTTGTTTTCGTAATCAATGAGATAGCCGTTAAACTCACCCAGATACTGCATCGCACTCCGGTCTATGGACGGATGTGTTTCCGGCGCGATTGGCGTACCGTTGTCGGAACAAATCAGAAAATAAACTCTAGTTACTTTGCCATTCTTCTTACCTTCTTCCACGACTTTCGTGTAGATGCTCAAGTAAACAGTGCCCAGTCGGGCAAGCTGCTGGTTTGGATAGGATTGGAAGCCCTTGACCTTTTTCCCCGGGCGCAAGCCCGAATATTTCTCCAGACGGTCTTTCATAGCGCCTTCGACCAGTTCAACGCTTTTGCCGACAATTGATATGGTATAGCCTGTAACGATTTGCTTTTCAAACTCAAACGTTTCATGCTGCACTGTCTGTGCCATTGCCGTCCAGCTACTCAGCAGCGCTGTGGCTGCTATTAACAATACTTTTTTCATAGTTATTTTATTTTATATTAATTAATACTGTTGTCAAATTATTTTGTTGGTTATCCGTGTAGCGGTCGTGCTAAAGAACAATTAGTGAACGAGCCACAATTCCGGATTCTGTACCTCCTTATCGCGATGAATGGAGAAGGAGAGTTCTGTTTTGTTGCCGTCTTCGGGGTCAACGAATATTTTACCGATTTTCTGTTTGGTGGCGACCTTGTCTCCGCGCTTTACGTAGAGCTGGGTCAGGTTTCCATAGCAGGTGAAATAGTTCCCGTGCTTGATGATGACGGCGCTAATGTTTCCCTGTATCACAAAACAGCGCACCACTTCCCCCTCGAATATGGCTCGCGCATCGGCGCCCGCCGTTGTCTGAATGGCGATGTTAATATTATTCACCATCACGTGCGGATTAAGCGGGTCGGTGTGTCGACCGTAGTGATTTGTGATAATGCCTTTTTCTACGGGGAAAGGTAAGCGCCCCTTATTCTTTTCAAAGTTACCGGCGATTAGCCTGTCTTCGTGGCTCATCATCTCCACACGTGCCGCGGCGGCAGAAGATGCGGCGGGTTTGGCGGTGGCATCCGTCCCCTTTTTGGCTTTTGCTTTTGCCGCCTGTTCAGCCTTTTTACGGGCGCGTTCCTGCTCCTTGCGAAGCTCTTCAGCAATTATCTGCTCAATCTTTTTGTTCAACTGATTGGCTTGCTCCTGTTGTTTCTTCTTCTGTTTGGCAAGCTCTTTCTCTTTCTTCTTCAAAGAGGAGAGCACCTGTGCCTGCTGCTCTTTGCGCTGATTCATACGACGAGTCTCCTTCTCTTTGTCGGTCATCGATTGCGACTTTCGGGTCAGGTTTTCCACAATCTCCTGCTCCTTGGCAGAGAGTTCCTGACTTAATGCCTGTATCTCCAACGCCATCTGTTTATGCGATTGAGACACCTCCGTCAGATAACGCATACGCCGATATGCTTGCACAAAGCTGTTGGCGGAGATGATGAATATGATTGGTGAGAAATGTTTACGATAGATGCTGCTATGCGCCACAAGTTTTGCGTAACCGTCTTTGGCTATTTGTATGCGGGTTTCCAGCAACTGTTTTTCAGTGCGCAGCGTGTCGATGTGTCTGTTCATGGCGGCGATTTCATCATTGAGTACGGCGATGAGCGCGTTTGCTTGCTTGATTGAGTTGGAGAGCAGGGTGATTTGCTGCGTGGCGCCCGTTTTCGATTTTTGCGTTTCCCGAATCAGCTTGTTGGTTATCTCTATCTGTTCAAGCGTTTTTTTCTTGCGTGCTTCAAGGTCTTTGACCGACTGAGCAGCCGAAAGCGACGCCATAAACACCATTAAAAGCAACATAAAGCGTTTCATACGTTCATAAATTTAGGGTAATAACTTGTTACAGGTAACGCTGCTGTAGCGAGACAGGTCTGTCTCGGACAGGTTTGCCGGCTTGTTAAAGTCAATCTTGTTTACCTTAAAATCTACCGACACCGTACGTTGCGGCGTAATGACTTTTGCCGACAGGGTTGTCGGGAACGAGACGCCGCTGTGCAAAGTGTAGTTGCCGTATGAAAAGGTAAAGATATCAAGCCCGTTTTGGCTCAGAGCCGTGCCGGCAATTTGCCATGACGGCAGTATGTCGAAACGGTGCCGTTTGTTCCCGACCTGTTTCAGGGCAGTCAGACTGTATTTGTCGGGATGGGTTTCGGCAACGAATGTCTTTTTAAGAACAGCGGGCGACTGTCCGTCAAAAGAGAACAGTTGCGCCGTTAGCAGCGCCTGTACGGATTCAAAATCAAGGGAGATGTTCAACTCTTTTGTCAGAAAGTCATAACTGTTTTCACAATATTGCCGGTTGAGTTTGTCTAATATCGTAAACGTTTTTGGGGTCAGGATGATGCGATACATCTCGATGCCCAGCATAGGCAGTATCGAAATGGTGATGTTTTCGTTGCGCACTGCCTTTACGTTACAGCGCAGCGAAAATGTGCGTTCATTCCACGTAACCAACGCCTCCATTTGGGAGATATTAATAGTGTTATAATCGGGCTGGGCGACGAGAATATTTTTCACCAGCGTCTCTGCCGATTGCAGTTCGACGCCTGCAGAGGGCAACGCTTTTTGCTGTTGCCGCGATTTGCAGCCGCACATCCCCAACAGACACACCATCGCCACTGTCCATAAAAGATAGTTTCTGCGCTTCATTACTATTCCTGCATTTATCTGTTCTGTTGTCATGTAATTTATGGAAGAATATGTGTTGCAAAGGTACACCTTTTTTTAGTTAGTAGAGTGTAGTTAGTAGTTGTTAGTGAATAATGTCTTGTCCTGAAATAGCTTGACAGATTTTGAGTAAAAGAGAAGACAAAAATGCAGAAAAAGAGTTATCGGTACAGTATTTGCTTTAAGCAGAGTGTCATTGAATCCATCGAGCGCGACGGTTTGAGTATCAATGAAGCCCGCAGTCGTTACGGGATAAAAGGAGGATCTACAATTCAAACATGGATGAAGCAATATGGAAAACATCATTTATTAAATAAAGTAATACACGTGTCAACAGTATGTCTCGTCCTGAAAAAAGTTGACAGGTTAATAAATTTTTATTTGTTTGTTTTTTTATTCATCGTATATTTTTTTTTCTATGCCGCCCGATGTACTGACTAATCGCGGATAAACTTAATCCTTCTTCTCGCAACTGAAAACTAATAACTACACTCTACTAACTATTCACTAAAAAAAAGGCGTACCTTTGTCCCCAGAAAACAGAGAGATAAACAATTGTCCATTCTGTTTTTCGTCGTATTATTTTATTCAAAAAATCAATTATAAACAATTATGGTAAACTACAAAGATTTAGGTTTAGTCAACACCCGTGATATGTTCAAGGGCGCAATCAAAGGCGGATACGCCGTTCCCGCGTTTAATTTTAACAATATGGAGCAGATGCAGGCGATTGTTTCGGCTTGTGCTGCGACCAAATCGCCTGTTATTTTGCAGGTATCGAGCGGCGCACGAAAATATGCCAATCAAACGCTGTTGCGTTATATGGCGCAGGGGGCAGTGGAATATGCCAAGGAACTTGGCTGGGAAAAGCCCCAGATAACGTTACACCTCGACCACGGCGATACGTTTGAACTCTGTAAGAGTTGCATTGATATGGGTTTTTCGTCGGTGATGATTGACGGGTCGCATCTGCCGTATGAGGAGAATATCGCCCTGACGCGCAAAGTGGTGGAGTACGCCCACTTGTTTGATGTAACCGTAGAGGGAGAGCTTGGCGTGCTGGCGGGCGTCGAGGATGAGGTATCGTCGGAACACAGCCACTACACGCAACCCGACGAGGTTGTCGATTTTGTGAGCCGTACGGGTGTCGATTCGCTGGCAATATCCATTGGGACGTCGCACGGCGCCAATAAATTCACCCCCGAACAATGCAGCCGCGACGCTAATGGTATTCTGGTGCCGCCGCCGTTGCGGTTCGACATTCTCAAGGAGATTGAGGAACGCATCCCGGGATTCCCTATCGTTCTACACGGCTCGTCGTCCGTGCCGCAGGAGTATGTGAAGACTATCAACGAGCACGGCGGACGCCTCAAAGACGCTATCGGGATTCCCGAAGACCAGTTGCGCGAGGCTGCCCGGTCGGCGGTTTGCAAGGTAAACATCGATTCCGACGGACGTCTGGCAATGACTGCCGCCGTGCGGAAGTTCTTTGACGAAAATCCCGACAAGTTCGACCCGCGCCAATATTTGGGACCTGCCAGAGAGGAACTGAAAAAGCTTTATACACATAAGGTGGAACAGGTTTTGGGCAGCGCCGGCAAGGCAGAATAATCACCCTTTAAACATTCTCCCGTGATACTCATTGCAGACAGTGGTTCAACCAAGACAGAATGGTGTTTTCTGTCGCCCGACAACACTTCGCGCACTCTGCGCACCGACGGCATTAACCCGTTCTATCAGACGTCGGCGCAGATTGCGTCGGTGGTTGTCGGCGCGTTGTCCGGCAAGGTTGCGCCGGAGGCGATTACGGATGTCTTCTTCTATGGCGCCGGTTGTGTTGCCGAAAAGCAGTCGTTTGTAGGTAACGCCATCGCGACGGTCTTGCCGAAGGCTAATATTTCCGTCCATTCCGATTTGCTTGGCGCTGCCAGGGCGCTGTTAGGACAGCGTGCGGGCATCGCCTGCATCTTGGGGACAGGCTCAAACTCCTGCTATTACGACGGCGAACAGATAAGACAGCAGGTGTCGCCGTTGGGCTTTATTCTTGGCGACGAGGGAAGCGGGGCTGTGCTGGGGCGGAAGTTTATAGCGGATTGTCTGAAGAATCAGTTACCGGAGAAGCTACGGGACAAGTTTCTCAAGGTCAGCCATCTTTCCCCTGCCGAAATTCTCGAGGGCGTCTATCGGCAACCGTTCCCCAATCGTTTCCTCGCGCAGTTCGTGCCGTTTATGCGGGAGCATCTTGCCGAGCCTTCGATATATAACATGGTCTTTGATAGTTTTACGGAGTTTTTCACCCGCAACGTGATGCAGTATCCCGACTTTGACAAGATGCCTATCGGCGTGGTCGGGTCGATCGGGTACTATTTTCGCGATGTCATAGAGGTTGCCGCCGAGGAGGTTGGCATAACCATTGGCGAGATTATGCTCTCGCCGATGGAAGGATTGATTGCCTGTCACAGAAGATAGTCATCGTATTTGTTTCGGGGGAGCAATATCTCCATCCTGATGCACAAGCAACTAAGAAGCCTCCGGAAGCGGGGGCTTTGCTTGTGACGCAACTATAGGCAAACGCCTGAGAAGTCAAATGCAGGAACATTTGCTTTAACACAACGTAGCCCGAAGGCTGCGCCAAGCAAGAAAACGCCGATGGCGTTCATTTTATTCAAGTGAAAATGTCATTATTTGTCGGTTTAGAAGATATAAAAAGTTCCAAAAAGCGCTTTTTTTAAGATATTCAGGCTTAATAAAACTGTTTTCATGATAAAAATATTTCTGATTCAAAAGAATAATCAACTAATAACCATCTATTTAAAGCAATAAGCCGATACTTTATCAGAATTTGTAAGCAAAGCGTTTTCGCTATTATGAAAAGAACTATCTTTGCGCCATTATTAATCCACTTTTTATTAACAGATTCTTATTATGGCGCTTATAAAAACGGTGCGCGGTTTTATTCCCCAAATTGGAAAAGATTGTTTTCTGGCAGATAATGCCACAATCATTGGCGATGTTGTCATTGGCGATGGGTGCAGCATCTGGTTTAATGCCGTGTTGCGCGGCGACGTTAATGCTATTCGCATTGGTAATCACGTGAATATACAAGACGGAGCGGTGCTGCATACGCTCTATCAAAAATCACAAGTGCATATCGGCGATTATGTATCAATCGGGCATAATGTTATTGTACACGGTGCGACCATTGAAGATTACGCCCTTATCGGTATGGGCGCTACGCTTCTCGACCACGTGATTGTTGGGCACGGCGCTATCGTGGCGGCAAATGCGCTTGTGTTGACCGGAACGGTGATTGAACCAAATACTATTTGGGCGGGTGTTCCGGCAAAAAGGGTCAAAGCAGTTGCCGCAGAACAGAGTCGCGAAATGAATCAGCGCATCGCCCACGACTATGCCATGTATGCAGGCTGGTTTAAAGAATCTGATAATCTCCCAGACACGCAGGTCGATGACTAAACCAATTATATTAATAACTCTCATCCTTACAGGAGTCATTCTCGCAGGTGGTTGCGAACCAAACGCCCGTTCTTCGGACAAAAAACGCACACCCCCATCGCATACCCCAGTCTTTAATGCTGATTCTGCCTATCATTATATCGAAACGCAGGTAAAATTCGGAGCGCGTGTTCCGGGCAGTGATGCCCATGCCGCCTGTGCCGATTATCTCAAAAATACACTGGAACGGTTTGGCGCTACTGCCGAATTTCAACACGATAAAGGCACGCTCTACAATGGCGAATCTATCGCCATTAAAAATATTATTGGGAAATTTAATCCGTCAGCCGTGCAGCGCATTTTACTTTGTGCACACTGGGACTCGCGTCCTTTCGCTGACTATGATGCAGACGAAGCAAAGCGCCAAACGCCTGTTCTCGGTGCGAATGATGGCGCAAGCGGCGTTGGCGTTCTGCTTGAGGTAGCACGGCATTTGGATGAGTTACCGGAAAATCTTGGTTTAGACATCGTATTTTTTGATGTGGAAGATTATGGTGCGCCGCAATTTTATACCGGCAGACATATTGCCGATGCGTGGTGCATCGGTTCGCAGGCGTGGGCACAAAGGGCAAAGAAAGAGCGCTATCAGGCACAGTATGGGATTTTGCTGGATATGGTTGGCGCTCGCGGCGCACGGTTTTTCAAGGAACAGGTGTCGCTCAGATATGCGCCACAGGTGGTGGAACGGATTTGGGAAATAGCGCAAAATCTGGGATTCGATAACTATTTTGTGCCCGAACAGGGGTCTGCAATCACCGATGACCATCTTTTTATCAATCAGCTTGCCGGTATTCCGTGTATTGACATTATCCAGCAACTACCGACATCGTCCACAGGTTTTGGCGATTACTGGCACACAACGCACGACGATATGCACAACATCGACCGCAATACGCTTTATGCTGTTGGACAAACGGTGTTGTGTGGTCTCAATAATTAAATTTTTAGTTTACTTTATATCTTTATCATGAAAAAAAAATTGCATTCTCATTACCTCTCTAAGTGTCTCGAAGCCGGTTGTGATGAGGCAGGAGGAGGTGTGCTCGCGGGTCCTGTGTTTGCTTCAGCAGTAATTTTGCCACCGAACTTTGATTGTCCAAAACTGAATGACAGCAAGCAACTTTCTGCTTCTGTACGCAGCGATTTGCGTCTTGTTATTGAAGAGAAAGCTTTGGCATGGGGTGTCGGGATAGCAAATGAAGAGGAAATTTCCGAACATAACATTTTGAATGCCTCCATTTTGGCCATGCACCGTGCCATTAAAAAACTTAAAATCTGTCCGGAGCATCTTATCATTGATGGCGATCAGTTTAATCCCTACAAATCAATTCCTTATACCACTATCGTTAAGGGCGATGCCAAATATCTTTCCATAGCTGCGGCTTCGGTACTGGCTAAAACGCATCGGGATGACTATATGAAACAGCTTCATAAAGAATATCCTATTTACGAATTGCAAGAGAATAAGGGCTATCCGACACAATATCATCGTTGTATCGTTGCAATGCTGGGAGTCTCGCCATATCATCGGAAAGGATATCACCTGCGTAACATTCCTATCTCGGAAATCTGAGAAATTATTAGTTCTATTGAGCAGAATAAACGCAAATGAAAGTAAATCACAGGCAAGTTAAAAAAAACTGTTCTGTGTTTGTATCCAATATTGCACGTAGAAAAAAGAAACAGAAAATGTTTATATCAGACATTCTATATTTATCATTTTTGCAGTTTAGACGGTTTAAGCGGCTATTTGTAAGCACGTTACAAAAGCCCCCCCCCGTATTCGCCTTAACTCCTTGTATTCAAGGGCTTATCATTTATTAGAGACTTTTCGATTTACGCTTAACAACGCGAAGTTTCTTTGCGTTGCCTTGCCATATACATATATAACGGTAACCTTCCGGAATGTCAGGAAGGATTGCCGTTGTTTTTTTTGGGGGGGACATTTATGTCCTGTAAATTCATTCTATAATGCTATTAATCCATTTTAAATTATTTAATTCTTATCACTTTATTATTATGAGACAAACAACCATCACCAACGTTTCCGAACAGAAACAGGTAAACAGTAACATCACCGGCGTTGCCGGAGGAGGCGCAGAGATTTTTCAGGTCATTGATGTCAAAACCGGTAGCCTTAACGGGGTTATCACACCGGAGAGCCAACTGAAAATTACCGGACACAATATCAAGATTGCCGGCGACAACCCCAAAAATGGCATCTGTTTCGTGCGCACAAGCAACGGTTCATACACCGACGTAAAAGCCGGAGAAATCATTGCCAACAATCCGTCTGAGTTGATTATCACAGTTCCGCCGTTGCCGTCGGGCAGGTATCATCTGGAAATTACAACGCAATATCCAGCCGGAAAGCAATGGCATGATTCTTTGCAAACAGCCATTTTTGATAAGATTCTGGAGGTGAAATAACCGGTTCTCCTGACTTCGTCACTGGGACACCCGATTCCAGAAATCCATATCAAATAGGGGGGCGATGCGCCGATGCGCCGGCGTTAAGAGCAGCGTTTGGGTCATAGTACTGTCGTTATGAG
>JAISXJ010000142.1 GCA_031270565.1 Prevotellaceae bacterium | reverse complement strand
TGGCAAAGCAACGCAAAGAAACTTCGCGTTGTTAAGCGTAAATCGAAAAGTTTTTAATAAATGATAATCCCTTGAATACAAGGAGTTAAGCTGAATGCGGGGGGGGGCTTTTGTAACGAGCTTACTTTTAGCCGGTTAAACCGTCTAATCTGAAAAAATGGCAAATATAGAATCCCAGATGTAAGCATCGTTTTGTATTGGTTTTAGATGTGAACAATAACGGGGGCAAAGATAATACTTTTTTAGTGAATAGTGAATAACGAATAGTGAATAATGTTTTTTTAGAGTTTAGAGTTTAGAGTGTAGTTATTAACCGTTTACGGCTAATATATCAATAGAAAATACACTTCACCATTCATTTATGCCGTCTCAAACTGAAAAGCCACAGCCCCAGAACTGTTATCAGTCCGTTGAAGAGTAAAATCTCGAACCCAAAGCGATAACCGCCCAGAATGACAGTAGAATATTTATCTGTAAGCACGGTAGCGACGATTGAAAAAATGGCAATCCACGGTACGGCAGCATCTCGTATCCGTAATTTTGTCATAATACCGACGGCAAATAGTCCGAGTAACGGTCCGTAAGTATAACCGGCAAACTTAAAAACAGCCTGCACGACGCTGTCATTATTAAATGCTTCAAACATAACCAGAACTGCCGCCAGAACAGCAGCATTTGCGCCATGTACCAGCTGTCTTGTACGTCGCAGAGTGGCTTCGGAACGGTTTTTTATGCCGTAAATATCCACCATAAAAGAGGTAGTCATCGCAATCATTGCGGAATTGGCGCTTGAAAAAGCGGCGGCAATCACGCCGACAATAAAACAGATTCCCACTGCCTGAGGCAAATATTGCAGAGCAAGTTGCGGGTAGATGGCATCGGTCTTTGACGGCAGAGGAATCCCCTTTTGCTGCATAAAAATAACAAATAACACCCCCAGACAGAGAAAAATGAAGTTCACCGGAACCAGCGCCAGCGAAAAAGAGAAAAAATTCTTTTTGGCAGTTCTCAGCGTCTTTAATCCGAGGTTTTTCTGCATCATATCCTGATCAATTCCCGTCATAACAATGGTAATCAACGCTCCTGAGACAAACTGTTTGAAGAAATTATTCCCGTTAGTCCAAAAATGGCTAAAATCAAAGAGCTGAAACTGCGGGTGATGCGTTATTTCGGCAGTCATTTTGCTGAAAGACCATCCAAGTTCCTGTTGTATCGCCCCAATGGTGAAGATAACGGCAAAAATCAGCGCAGCGGTCTGTATCACGTCCGTCCAGATGATTGTTTTAACCCCTCCCCGAAAGGTATATGCCCAAATCAGAAAAACGGAGAGGATGGCGTTAAGCGCAAAAGGCAATCCAAGCGGCTCGAATACAGCCATTTGAAGTACAAGAGCAATAATAAACAGTCGAAAACCCGCCCCGATAATCTTGGAGCCGAGAAAAAGAACGGCGCCTGTCTTGTAGGCTTTAAATCCAAAACGCTGTTCGATAAAAGTGTATATTGAAGTAAGATTCAGCCTGTAATACAGGGGTAAAAGAACCTGCATAATCAGAATATATCCCAGAAAATTCCCCAGAATGACCTCGAAATAGGTCATTTTAGCTGACGAGGCAACCCAGCCGGGCACGGAAATAAACGTTACGCCCGAAAGCGTTGTGCCAATCATTCCGAACGCCACCACCCACCATGGCGTTTTTTTATTCCCTCTGTAAAAATCACCGGCTTGACTATTGCGTGAAGTCAAACGGGATACCACCAGAATGATGGCAAAATAAGCGGCAATAATGCCGATGACAATATACGGATTCATTGCGTTAACGGATGTTTTGAGGATTCGGGGACAAGATTATTTACACAGAGGAATCTTTTCGATGCGTTCCTGATGCCTTCCACCCTCAAAATCGGTTTCGAGAAATATTTTCACAGTCTCCAGCGCCACCTCTTCCGAAATAAACCGCGCCGGCAGCGACAAAATATTGGCATTGTTATGTTTACGCGCCAAAGCGCCTATTTCGGCAGTCCAGCAAAGGGCGGCGCGGATGCCCTGATGCTTGTTTACGGTCATATTAATACCGTTACCGCTCCCGCAAATAGCTATGCCGAAGTCGCATGCGCCGCCTTCTACGCTTGCTGCCAGCGGATGCGCATAATCGGCATAATCGCTACGAGCGTTTGAGTGAGCGCCGTAGTCGTAAACGCTTGCGCCCAGCTGTTCCAGATAGTTTCTGACGGCATTTTTCAGGTCAAATCCGGCATGATCCGACGCAATGCCGATAGACAGTTGATAAACAGGTTTCATAATAGATATATGGAATAAAAATAATTGTTTTTTTATGGGATAATGAAAAGGAATTAAGGATTTTGGTCTTCCGGAACGAAAGCCGTCCAACCCTGAGCCTTTAGGCGCACCTCCTGTCCGTCGCGCGTAACCAGCGCCGCGCCCGCATCTTCACCGGTAACGTGTCCGATGATATGTATTTCCTCTATTTTTTCGAGGATGGCATGTTGATTGAGCGGCACGGTAAAGAGCAGTTCATAATCTTCGCCGCCATTGAGCGCCACGGTGGTAAGATTCATTGAAAACTCTTCGGCTTGCACTGCTGTCTGATAATCAATAGGCAATTTTTCTTCATAAACGCGGCATCCTGCTTTACTTTGGCGGCAAAGATGAAGTAATTCGGAGGATAATCCGTCGGAAATGTCAATCATAGCAGTAGGAATAATGCCTTTTTCTGCCAGTAACGCCACAATATCCTTACGCGCTTCGGGTTTGAGCTGTCTTTCGAGCAGATATTCTTTTCCTTGAAAGGCGGGTTGAAAGTCCGGATTGTTTTGCGACTGAAAAATTCTTTTTTCGCGTTCCAGCAATTGCAATCCCATATAGGCGGCGCCCAAATCGCCCGATACGCAGATGAGGTCGTGTTCTTTTGCGCCGCTGCGATAGACAATTTTCTCCGGCTCTCCCTCTCCCAGACAGGTGATACTTAATGTCAGCCCCGTCAACGAAGAGGAAGTATCGCCACCCACAAGGTCAACGCCATATTTTGCGCAAGCCATACGGATACCTTCATAGATTTCCTCCACCTGTTCCACCGTAAAACGCTTTGAAATCCCCAACGACACCAGCAACTGTTTAGGCTCTCCGTTCATGGCATAAATATCGGAGAAATTCACCACTGCCGCCTTATAGCCCAGATGTTTGAGCGGCGTATAAACCAAATCGAAATGAATCCCTTCCAGAAGAATATCCGTTGACGCAAGTACGCGCTTTGTGCCGTAATTAAGAACAGCGGCATCGTCTCCTGTGCCGTGTTCCGAAGAGGGATTGATGAGCGTTAACGAATCTGTTAAGCGATCAATTAATTGAAATTCACCTAATTCTGATATGTGCATACTGATAAAAGATTATTTTTTAATAGCCGTTTGACTTTGCGGATAATTTTCCTGTATATATAAAAGTCGAAATAATAGGCTTTAAAGAAGCATTTCCACCGTTTCTTTCTTAACAGGCAATAGAGCGCAAATATGTCTGCCTGATTAATCATTTTACGCACTCTGTGCCAGTTGATTCTGTCATATTCGACATTGAGCATATCATCCATTTCCCAGCCATGTATTAAATTAAACAAACCTACTGCGTCTTTGGTGAGAACTCTGTATATGACAGAGGTGTTGATTTCCATGCGTCCATAAAAAAAGTCGGCAAGTTCGTTGTTAATGGTAACAAGATCCGATATATGCTTTCTTGAAGCCGTATTTGAGATACTTCCTTCCCTGATACGGTATATATATAATGAGTCCGGAATCACTTTCACCGACCGTGCATAATAGCAGACCATTGGCGTAAAAAGATTGTCTTCGTGATAAATACCATCTTTGAAAAACAGCCTGTTATCCAACAAGAACGACCGTTTATAGAGCCGTAACACAGAACAGACGAAATCAAATTTTCGTGGTATCATAGCATATTTGTTATAATACGTCCATCCTGACAGCTGCGGTTCGGTTATGCCTTCGTCAGGCGTCTCTGTTTTGCCATCTGCGAGCTTGCGTTTTCCGTTGAAACAGAGCATATCTTCTGCGGACAGGTTATGTTCCATTATTTTCAGAGCATCGAATTCTATCCAGTCGTCGCTGTCCAGAAAAAACAGGTAATCTCCCTGTGCGGCACGAATACCTGTATTACGGGCGGCAGAAAGTCCTGCATTCTGTTGTGTAATAATATGCAGACGGTCATCTTTTGCGGCAAACTCTTCCAGAACAGACAGACTGTTGTCGGTTGAGCCATCATTGACACAAATCACTTCAAAATCTGCAAATATCTGGTTAACAACGCTTTCTAAACATTCACGCAAATATTTTTCTACATTATAAACAGGAATTATGATTGAGAACCTTGACATAAGCTAAATATTTTGGCGCAAAGATACTATTCTTTTTCGCAAAATGCGAGATGCGAGTGGCTAATATACTTTTTTTTGCCACAGACTACACTGATGTTCATTGAGTTTTTTCCGTGTATTTCTGTGTATTCAGTGGCTAATACGTTTTTTGCCACTGATTACACTAATGTACACTGATTTTTTTTCCGTGTATTTCCGTGTTTTCAGTGGCTAATAAACTAATCTCTTAATTTCTAATTTCATTCGTCCAAAATTAACTAAAAATCCCAATTTGCAGCCTGATACCTTTAGATAATTTAATGTTTGTGCGATATGTTCATCTGTTAATGCACTTACGGATTTTACTTCCAAAATAATTTTATCAAACATCACAAAATCAGCAAAAAAATTATGTGGTAGTTTTATTCCTTTAAAATAAACATCGTAGCGTTTTTCTCTTTCGTAAGGCACTTTACTTTGATAAAAAAGTAACTCTAATGCATCTTTATACACTATTTCTAAAAAACCGTGTCCTAATTCTCGATGTACTTCCATACATTTGCCCCTAATTATATACGATTCTTCTGGGTAGAGTAAGTCTTGTTCCATACTATTTTTTTTTATTTCGCCACTGACTACACTGATGTACACTGATTCCTTTTCCGTGTATTTCCGTGTTTTCAGTGGCTAATACGTTTTTTGCCACTGATTACACTGATGTACACTGATTTTTTTTCCGTGTTTTCAATTACTTGTGTCGGTCATAATATATTGTTTAAAATTATATCCATTAGTTTTTTTGATTTGGTTTTGTCAAATTTGCGAGCAAAAAAACAGTCTGATTTTTTTATGCCATCAAAATCGCACTCTGTCAGTATTTTAGGTTTCAATGGATTACTCCAGTCTATGTAGCGCAAAGAATTATTGGTAATATTTACTTGGGGGTGATGCATCAAAATATTGGGCAACAGTATTTCTTCCGGAATTGCCGTAAAATAGAATCGTTTCAGATAATCAGGATTTTCTTTCAGATAATTCAGCGCTGTTTCTACCGCTTTGCGGGTCAGACTCCAGTATGTTCCTCCTCCCCAAATCTTCCCGTCGAAGAAATTAAATTTTCGCTCAATATGCAAAATTTTTCGCTGAATCTTCCCGCTATAGCGCTGAAACTGACCGCCAAATTTACGGCGCATATCACATTGGTCAACACCAAACCAGTACAGCCTTAGCCGTCTCATACCACCATCGCTGCCCCAGTTCTGTCGAGGAATTTTAAATATTTCCATAAAATTTCCCCCAGCATTTTGTTCAAAGAATCTTTTAAACTCAGATAGCGGTTTCACAGGAAAATCGCTGCCGGTAATCAGATGAAAATAATCGCAGTTACTTTTTAATACTGCCTCACTCATCAGCAACAGTATTGCCTTACAATGGTTAAGTCCTCCCCAAAAGACTTTAAATCTTTTATAGACATGAACACGTTCATCGTGCAATAAAAAATCGTGATTCTCTCTGCATTTTTTGTCGATATGGATGTAGAAATCAAAATCATTATCAAATTGTTTGATAATAAGTTCAATGAAATCCAGATCTTTGTATGCTGTTATGAGTATGGCGTGTTTCATAAGCGTTATTTCCTTGACATATTTTGTTTATTTCTTCAAAATCATTTTTATCATTTGCTTTAGTCGCAATTCTTTTAATAACTTGACATCCGGCGTTTTATTTGTTTTTATACTATCAAAAACACGATTTTGCCAGTAGCGTTTCAAACGGTATTTCAGAAGATTATGATCAAAAAAATTGGCGCTTTTATTTGCTTCTATAAAGCGAACAATCACATTTTTTGCGTTCAAACAGTCTTCTTTCGTCGAAAAATTGCCATTACCGGAGGCAATTTCAGTAACAAAATAATCAATATCTTCATTATTCAGTGCCGGCAAGGCGTGTTTAATGTAATTCTGTCGCACCTGCCTCACTTTTTCTGCTGTATGAGGATTGGTTTCCGTAACCTGAATACCGTGAATTCTGTAACGATAAAGCACATCAGGCAAATTAACCATTTGACAATAAAATGCTGCCCGTGTCCACAGGTCATAATCTTCGGCAGGAAAGGTTTCCTGTCTGTAAAACAAATCATTATCCATAAAAAGCATCTTCCTCCACATTGACGAGGCGTGCAGAATCGGTGAAAAAAATAACATCGTTATCTTTACCTCTTCAGGATTTTGCGAGCGAATCCATGTTTCGTTTTTGTTGCTGAAAAGTTCCATAGCTGTGGAACATAAGCCGATTTCAGGATGCGTATTTAAGTAATTTATCTGAGTTTCAAGACGTTGTGGCAATGACACATCATCACCATCCATTCGCGCAATATATTCACCTTTCGCCAAACGAATGCCAACATTCAAGTTTTCGGAAAGTCCAAGATTTGTTTTGTTTTTATGATAAACAATCCTTTTATCTGCAAAACCTTTCACGATCTCTGCCGTTCTGTCAGTTGAACAATCGTCTAAAATCAGCAGCTCAAAATTGCCGTATGTTTGATTTAAGATACTCTCAATCGCCTCTGCAACGTATTTTTCTACGTTGAAACAGGGCATTAGAACTGATATTTTGGGGGTGTTTGGCATCTTTTTTATTTTTAGCCACTGATTACACGGATGTACACTGAGTTTTTTCTGTGTATTTCTGTGTTTTCAGTGGCTAATATACTTTTATTTTGCCACTGATTTCACTGATGTACACTGATGTTTTTTCTGTGTATTTCTGTGTTTTCAGTGGCTAATATTTTTTAATAGCGTGTTAATAACTCCAATGTGTGTCTTTCGACTGTAAAAGTTTGTAACATCTAAACTGGTCTTCAGGAGTTTGTGTTATTGTTGAAATAAAAGAGAGCGATTTTGCAAACATTTCACGCAGATCTTTTGCAATGTCCCGCACCTGAATCAAACCATAATAGTCGCGAATAATTTTCCAATCATCCCAACTGCCATAGTCAAGCACGCGATTCACAATAAATTTCTTGTGCTTTTCCATATCTAAATCTGCAATATCCGTGTCCCAAAACAGATTAGGTGAAAAGTCAGGCATTTTTATATTCTCCATATATCTAATTTTTCTTTTTTCTAACATTAATAATCATTATATTTTTCTACGTTGAAACAAGGCATTAGAATTGACACTTTCGGAATATTCATCGTAAAAAAGAGGCAATTATCAAATGTTTCTACTGTCTTTATACGTGAATATCAACGAAATAATATGATATTATGATTATATATTCACCTCGGACAAAATTACTACAATTTTTCGTATCGTGGACGGTTGTTGCAAAGGGGTTAATTCTTTTTTTGAGAAGCTATAAAAAGAATGAAGAATGAAAAATATACGCCGCAAAAAAAATATTATTCATTTTTCATTATTCATTTTTCAGTGAATAGTATTTGTGGCTAAATTACTTTTGAGACAGCCCCATTTTTAGAGTTTAGTTATTAGAGTTTAGTTATTAGCCGTTTACGGCTAATATATCAATATAAAAACGGCAATATATTTTTCACAGGATTAACAAGATGCTCAAGATGATTATTTTTTTATTTTTGAACACAGATACCGCAGATTAGACACGATTTTCACAGATAAAAATCTGGCGTTTATCTGTTAAATCTGTGTCATCTGTGTTCTA
The DNA here is from genome assembly GCA_031270565.1 of Prevotellaceae bacterium. Lineage (GTDB taxonomy): Bacteria > Bacteroidota > Bacteroidia > Bacteroidales > Paludibacteraceae > F0058. The sequence continues at coordinate 3,901 of JAISXJ010000142.1, read as the reverse complement.
TTTTTCTTTTGACAACTGAAAACTGATAAACTGAAAACTAAACTCTAAACTCTACAAACTAAAAACTACAAACTAAAAAAAGACTTACCTTTGCGGGTCATTCAATAACACTCAGTATGCAATGGAAAAAAACCTGATTATCTACAACTCTCTGACACGCGAAAAAACGCCGTTTATACCCAATAATCCTCCTCACGTTGGGCTTTATGTCTGTGGACCTACCGTTTACGGCGACGCCCATCTGGGACACGCCCGTCCGGCAATTACTTTCGATATTCTGTTTCGTTACCTGCGTTATCTCGGTTACAAAGTGCGTTATGTCCGCAATATCACCGATGTAGGACATCTTGAACACGATGCCGATGAGGGTGAAGATAAAATCGCTAAAAAAGCGCGTCTGGAACAGGTGGAACCAATGGAGATAGTACAACACTATCTGTTGCGCTATCATCACGCTATGGAACGGCTGAATGTGTTGCCGCCAAGCATTGAACCGCACGCATCAGGACATATCATCGAACAAATTGCCTTTGTGGAAAAAATTCTGGCAGCAGGATATGCTTATGAAAGTCATGGTTCGGTCTATTTCGACGTGGAAAAATACAATACCAAATTTCACTACGGCAAACTTTCCGGACGTAACGTGGATGAACTTCTGGAGACGTCGCGTCAGTTGGACGGACAGAGTGAAAAACGGCGCAGCACCGACTTTGCCCTGTGGAAAAAAGCTTCTCCGGAACATATTATGCGTTGGGCATCGCCGTGGGGAGAAGGATTCCCCGGCTGGCATCTGGAATGTTCGGCAATGAGTATGAAATATCTTGGCGAAACATTCGACATTCACGGCGGAGGCATGGATTTGATGTTCCCGCATCACGAGTGTGAAATAGCACAGTCGTGCGCAGCAATCGGACACGAATCGGTGCGCTATTGGATGCACAATAATATGATCACCATTAACGGGCAAAAGATGGGCAAGTCGCTGGGGAATTTCATTACGCTTGAGGAGTTCTTTTCCGGCAGTCATGCGTTACTCACGCAGACCTATTCGCCAATGACGATACGTTTCTTTATCCTGCAAGCGCATTATCGCAGTACGGTTGATTTCAGTAATGAAGCATTACAGTCATCGGAAAAGGGGTTGGAGCGGTTGTTGGAAGCATATTCCCGCCTGCAAAAATTGCAACCGGCAGGCGATTCCACCACTGCCTGTATTGAGGTGGCTGGGCTGCGCAACCGCTGTATGGAAGCAATGAATGACGACCTGAATACTCCTATTGTTATCTCGCATCTTTTCGATGCCGTAAAGGCTATAAACACCGTTGCCGACGGCAAGGCAACCCTGAGAGCAACGGATTTGGAAGAGCTAAAGAGCGTATTCTCGCTCTTTATCAATGACCTGTTAGGGTTGCACGCTTCCGACAATGCCGCCGATAGTAACGCTACCGAAGCCTACAAAAAAGCCATCGACCTGCTGTTGGAGATGCGTTTACAAGCTAAACAAAACAAGGACTGGGCAACTTCCGACCGTATCCGAAACGCCCTCACTGCACTCGGTTTTACTATCAAGGACACAAAAGACGGTTTTGAGTGGAGTTTGTAAGTGCAACGATTATGTCTCCTTTCATAACCATACTGATTTTAATTGCCTACTTCGGCTTGTTGATGCTGGTAGCAAAACTCACAGCCAACCGTCGCACCGATAATGCAACGTTCTATCTGGCAAACAGGCAAATGCCGTGGTATCTGGTGGCGTTTGGAATGATTGGCGCATCCATTTCCGGTGTCTCGCTGGTGTCGGTGCCCGGCATGGTTGGTGCATCGCAATTTTCCTATCTGCAAACAACTCTTGGCTTCTGCTTTGGCTATCTGGTGGTGGCATTTGTACTGATACCGCTCTATTACAGGCTTAACCTGACCTCTATTTATGGTTATCTGGGTTGTCGTTTCGGACTGTCGGCACATCGAACGGGCGCTGTCTTCTTTATTATTGCCAAAATGATTACATCCGCAACAAAACTCTATGTAGCTGTCATCGTGTTGCAGCAATTTGTGTTTGATGCGTGGGGCGTGCCACTGTGGGCAACGGTAACAGTATGTGTCCTGCTTATCTGGCTCTACACACGAAACGGCGGCATACGTACTATCGTCTGGACGGATGTTGTACAAACCTTTTTTCTCCTCGTAGCAATGATGCTTATCCTGCTGAAAATTATGCAACTGATGGACTTAAACATCCCTTCTGCCGGTAAGCTACTCAATCATCACGCCTTGAGTCGTGTCTTTGTCTTTGATGACTGGCACAGCACGCGGCATTTTCTCAAGCAGTTTTTCAGCGGTATATTTATCGTCATCGTTATGACAGGATTGAATCAGGATATGATGCAGAAGAATCTGAGTTGCCGTAACGAACACGAATCACGCAGAAATATGCTCTGGTATGGTGCAGCTTTTATTCCGGTTAATCTTGTCCTGTTGGTTATTGGAGCGCTGTTGCTTATCTACGCAGGAAATGAAAATATCCTTTTGCCCCAAAATCCGGATGCTATCGTACCTTTTTTTGCTGCTCATCATTTGGGACAGCTGGTGTGTGTCTGTTTTGTGATAGGTATTATTGCGGCATCATTCTCAAGTGCGGACTCTGCCCTGACTGCCGTTACAACCTCTGTGATGGTTGATTTTTTAAAAAAGGAGAAAGGCGTTGCCCTTGCCGAAGACAGGAGACTGCGTCGCCGTGTTCATCTGGGGGTATGTGTGCTGTTCGTGGGAATAACGCTACTCTTTGAATGTGTGCGCAATCAGAGCCTCATTGACGTCATTTACACACTGGTCGGCTATGCCTACGGTCCGCTGCTTGGACTGTTTGCTTTCGGACTGCTGACAAAACGACAGGTCAGAAACAGAGCTATTCCCTGCATTGCCATCGCAGCGCCGGTCATAACATACATCATGCAAACGTTCTGTGCGCTGACATTGAACTACCATTTCGGCTATGAATTATTAATAATTAACGGGCTTATTACTTTTATCGGCTTAGCCGTAGCAGTTGCGCCCAAAATGACTGTTTCACAATAATTTCTTATAATAATGCTAAACATACACTCTGCGGAATTTATAGTGTCGAACACCGATTATAGGCAATGCCCTTCAGGGGTGTTACCCGAATACGCCTTTATTGGACGCTCAAATGTGGGAAAATCCTCGCTCATTAATATGCTTACCAAACGTAACGGCTTGGCAAAAACCTCATCTACTCCGGGCAAAACACTTTTAATAAATCATTTTCTTATTAACAGTCAATGGTATCTGGTGGATTTGCCCGGGTACGGTTATGCCAGAATAAGCAAGGACAGGCGTTCCGGAATCAAGGGGATTATTAAGAATTATATTCTTTCCCGTACCCAGTTAGTAAACCTTTTTGTGTTGATTGACAGTCGTCTTGAGCCTCAGAAAATTGATTTGGAGTTTATGGAATGGCTGGGCATAAGCGGCGTACCGTTTTCCATTGTTTTTACCAAAAGCGACAAACAGTCAAACAGGCGTCTAATGGAAAACTTGGATGTTTACAAAAAGAAACTGCTTGAAACGTGGGAGACGCTGCCTCCGGTCTTTGTTACTTCAGCCGAAAAGAAAACGGGAAGAGAGGAACTGCTCGACTACATTGACAGCATCATGAACCTGTAAGCAATGGAGACGCTATAAAAAGAGTTGTCAGAGTGTAGTTTTTAGAGTATAGTTTTTAGAGTGTAGAGTTTAGTTATTAAAGTGTAGTTATTAGCCGTTTACGGCTTCAATATCAATAGAAAAAACGGCTTTAAGCAGGCGTTTTTGCCCGTTAGGGCGTTATGTGAATAACCGTAAGTGCAACTTATGGACATCGCAATACGCTGAACATCAACCC
>JAISXJ010000104.1 GCA_031270565.1 Prevotellaceae bacterium | reverse complement strand
GGGACGGCAACAAATGGAATAAAATTGGCGCTCCCGAACATTCCATAACCTTTGCCCCGTACAATCTCGGCGCTGACCCTGCTTACGACACGCCCAAGAAACAGATTGAATATCTGGCTGCTTGTTCTGCCACCGACGCTATTAAAGTTTATGGCGATCTTTATCAGTGGGGACGTGTAGCAGACGGACACGAAAAACGTAACAGCACAACGTATTCCGGACCTCTTACTGTGCCTGATGATGTGGACGGTAACGGTCAGCCAAATGGTACCAGCGGAGCTATTGGCAAATTCATAACAATTTCGGGCGCTTCTGACAATTGGCTTACTACCCCAAAGCATGACCTTTGGGGTAACGGCGAAAGCTTGGTTGGACAAACTGACAATCAAGGCGGCGTTCTTTATACTGACGGCAAATACTATCAAAACACGGACTGGACAATTTCTGCCAGCAATCCTTGTGCCTCAATGGGCGCCGGCTGGCGTGTGCCTACTCAGGACGAATGGGAACGGCTTATTAATTACGACGGCGATCCGGTTACTGTCGGTGGTGACATTACGATGGATGCTACCGGTCAGGCTAACTCCAGCGCCAATAGCGCCCCTTTGACCTGGGTACCGGTAGCAGGTGGAATAGCAAGTACGAATTGGGAAACAGATACTGAACAAAAATTGGGTGGTTACGCTGTTTACAAAACAGCTGACTGGGATGATGCTGCAGCAGCCGATTATAAAAACGGCATAAAAAACCTTTACGAAACTGCTGCTCCCGAGCCTATCCTCTTTCTTCCTGCCACCGGGTACCGCACTGGTGGTGGTTCGGTAAGCGAAGGCGGCAACATAGGGTACTACTGGAGCAGTACAGTTGACACCTTCAACGGCGAGGACGTCAGTTATTCGTTTTTTGGCGACATCCACGGCCTGTCTTTTTGGCAAGATATCCGTGTGTTCGGCGATGCCGTGCGGTGCGTGAAAGAATAAGTGTCCTGAACTATGATTTTAAACGTTTTAAGCAGCGAGAGCATAGGCAAACTTGTTTGACTATGCCGAGTCGCGCAAAACGACTAATGAATGATTTTGTGATGAACTGTGATTAAATATGTCTGTCTAAAAATCAAAGTATTCATTCAATCAAAAGAATCATAGTTCAAGACAGCAAACAGAAAAGCCTCCAGAGATGGGGGCTTTTTGTGATTTGTATTTTTTATGGACAACTATTCCACTCAATAAAAAAAATTAAACTAAATTTGCACCCGCTTTTTAGAGTAACTGTTTATTGAGCTACAGGAATCAAAATAAATATATTAACGAATTCAATTTTTATGGAAAACAAAAAACGAGTTTTCACTTTTGGCAACGGAAAAGCAGAAGGAAAAGCAGAAATGAAGAATTTGCTCGGAGGAAAAGGGGCAAATTTGGCGGAAATGAATCTTATCGGCGTACCGGTTCCCCCCGGTTTTACGATTACGACCGATGTTTGTAACGAGTATTATCAAGTGGGACAATCTCGGATGGTTGAGTTGCTCAAAGGCGATGTCGAACATGCAATTGCCCACATTGAGGCTTTGATGCGTTCAAAATTTGGCGATATAGACAATCCGTTACTGGTGTCGGTGCGTTCAGGGGCGCGCGCTTCCATGCCGGGGATGATGGATACCATCCTGAATCTCGGACTGAACGACAAAGTTGTGGAAGGTTTAACCAAAAAGACGGGTAATCCGCGCTTTGTTTGGGATTCGTACCGTCGTTTTGTACAGATGTACGGCGATGTGGTACTGGGTATGAAACCCGAAAACAAAAACGATATTGACCCCTTTGAGGAGATTATCGAAGAGGTGAAAACGGCTAAAGGCGTTGAGCTTGATACGGAACTGTCGGTAGATGACCTCAAGGAGTTGGTTGCAAAATTTAAGACTGCCGTGAAAAGGCAAACAGGTAAAGATTTCCCCAATGATGCTTACGAGCAACTTTGGGGCGCTGTTTGTGCCGTATTCAACAGCTGGATGAATGAAAGAGCCATTCTCTATCGCAAGATGGAGGGTATTCCAGCGGAGTGGGGTACTGCCGTTAATGTGCAGGCTATGGTGTTTGGTAATATGGGCAATACATCGGCGACAGGCGTTTGCTTCTCGCGCGATGCTGCTACGGGCGAAGACCAGTTTGTGGGTGAATATCTTATCAATGCACAGGGAGAAGATGTTGTTGCCGGTATTCGCACGCCGCAGCAGATTACGAAAATCGGCTCGCAGCGCTGGGCGCAACTGGCTGGTATCAGCGAAGAAGAGCGTTTGTCGAAATACCCTTCGATGGAAGAGGCTATGCCCGAAATCTACGGAGAACTTGACATGCTCCAAACCAAACTTGAAAACCATTACAAAGATATGCAGGATATGGAATTTACCGTTCAGGAGGGTAAATTGTGGTTCTTGCAGACCCGTAACGGCAAACGTACAGGGTCGGCAATGGTGAAAATTGCTATGGATCTGCTTCGTCAAGGAATGATAGACGAAAAAACGGCTGTCTTGCGCATAGAACCCAATAAACTGGATGAACTGTTGCATCCTGTGTTTGACAAGACTGCACTGAAATCGGCGAAAGTGTTGGCAAGGGGATTGGCAGCATCGCCCGGAGCGGCTTGCGGAAAAATTGTCTTCAATGCAGATGACGCGGCAGCGTGGCATCAGCGTGGAGAACACGTAATTATGGTGCGCATTGAGACGTCGCCCGAAGATTTGGCAGGAATGGCTGCCGCAGACGGTATTCTGACAGCTCGTGGCGGTATGACATCGCACGCAGCTGTTGTGGCTCGCGGTATGGGTAAATGCTGCGTATCGGGAGCAGGTGCGTTGGCTATCAACTACGGCGCCAAAACAATGTCAGTAGATGGTCTGACCCTTAAAGAAGGGGAGTATATCTCGCTCAATGGTTCCACAGGCGATATTTATCTCGGCGCTGTGGCTACCAAAGAGGCAGAACTGGATGACGATTTTGCCGCATTAATGAAACTTTCCGACAAATATACACGTCTGAAAGTGCGTACAAACGCTGATACGCCTCACGATGCCGCTACGGCTCGCGCTTTTGGTGCGGTGGGTATCGGTTTATGCCGCACGGAACACATGTTTTTTGAAGGAGAAAAAATTCGTGCCATGCGTGAAATGATTCTTTCGGAAACGGTAGAGGGACGTCGGCGGGCATTAGCCAAAATTCTTCCCTATCAAAAGGCGGATTTCAAAGGCATTTTTAAGGCGATGCACGATTGTCCCGTTACGGTACGGTTGCTTGACCCGCCGTTGCACGAATTTGTGCCTCACGAAGAGAAAGAGCAACGCGAACTGGCACAGATAATGGACGTTACCTTTGATTATATCCATCGTCGTGTGGAATCTTTGCGCGAAGCGAATCCGATGCTGGGACATCGCGGCTGTCGGCTGGGAAATACCTATCCTGAAATCACAGAAATGCAGACACGCGCTATTCTGGGTGCGGCATTAGAGTTGAAAAAAGAGGGGATAACGGCTGTTCCGGAGATTATGGTGCCACTTACGGGTATTCTTTATGAGTTTGCTAATCAGGAAAAAATTATTCGTGAGACAGCAAAAAAGTTGTTTGATGAAATAGGCGACAGCATCGAATACACGGTTGGAACGATGATTGAAATCCCGCGCGCCGCATTGACTGCCGACAAAATCGCTACGCAGGCGGAGTTCTTCTCTTTCGGCACAAACGATTTGACACAGATGACCTTTGGTTACAGTCGTGATGACATTGCCTCGTTCCTGCCGGCATATCTTGATATGAAAATTCTCAAGGTTGATCCGTTTCAGGTGCTTGACAGAAATGGGGTAGGGCAATTGGTGAGAATGGCGACGGAAAAAGGTCGTGCAGTGCGTCCCGACCTGAAATGTGGTATCTGTGGTGAGCATGGTGGCGAACCACTGTCAATTGAGTTTTGCCATGAAGTAGGATTGGATTACGTTTCCTGTTCACCCTACCGTGTGCCTATCGCACGTTTAGCAGCAGCACAGGCGGCAATAAAGCATGCTTGATTATGTTAGTTGGAGTGCAAGTTGTGTGCGCTCCAACTTTCTTTTTTTCCTGACGTTGACACTTGGGGTCGCAACTCATTTTGAGGCGTTGAGAATCTCATATTTGGCATTTTTTTATTTGAAAGTATGCAAATATTCAATTCTCGTGAGGTCAAAGACGTCGCGGGTGTCGCATTGTCAAAGTCAGGA
>JAISXJ010000154.1 GCA_031270565.1 Prevotellaceae bacterium | reverse complement strand
TTCAATACAAAGTTGTGGAACACCGTTTTCAAAATATCGTTGTCAATATCTCGCCAAATCCCCATAATGAACCGATTCCAGTTGTTGTCCGGGTTGTCCAAAACCTCATGGATTACCCTTGACTGCGGCGCGAAACTTTTGATACCTAACGCATCTATCCAATCAAGGAGCTTTGGCAAATTTTTCTCCGGGTCGCCGGAGATATAATTCAGGGCTTTATCAAGGACAAAACCGCTGACTTTTTGTTTTACATTCATTGACTAATTGCTCCTTTAATTAGTTGTAATCTTTACATAACCGCCTCCGGTTAGGTCGAAAGTGAGTGTCTTTTCTCCACTACCGACTGTCACATTAGTAGGAAGGATTGCGGTTACATTAGGCATAGGGTTTGGCATAGGACTTGAAGTATGCTGATAGACATTTCCTGTGGGAACATTAACATTAGGCGAATATGTCTGACCGCCGGAATAAGTTTGGCTGCCGTCAATGTTTTTATTGTTCAGATATACATTGTTAAGCGGGGAATTGATGATAAATGAGTATTCATCCTCGGAGCCGGTCAAATCTAAATCCACGTTTCCACTAAGCATGGTGAAGCTGCCTTTCGCCACGTCCAGCCTCTTTGTTGTAATGTTTCCGCTGTCCGATTTAACAAGGATTTCGTCTGTCACCAAGTCTGTTATGTTTGCGCTCCCGCTTGACGTTATAAAATCAAATCCTTCTAATTGTGAGCCGTTAATGCTCAGACTCCCGGTTGTGCTTTGAACTTTTAGATTCCCGCCTGATGCGTTCGTAAATGAGCATTCTCCGCTGTTCGATGTTACATCATACGTTTCAAATGAAACATCCTCGACGCGCACAATAGCCGATGAAGTGCGAAGTGTAAAGTTTACTCCCTTCAACTCGTTTAAGGTGACGCCGCCTGTAGATGTTTCTATCGTAACCGTTTTTACCGGCGATTTTTTTGCCGTTATCGCCCCGGATGTGGAATATGCGCTTAATGCTTCCGATTCAATGTTATTTATTTCAATATTCCCGGACGCGGTGCGTACATTTGCGTTTTCAAAAGACGTTCCCTTTGGCACATAAAGAGTTATCGGAGGTTTAGCCGCATTGTGAAAGAAATTAGAAACCACATGGCGCAGCTTTTCTCTGGTTTTGTAAACGAGTTTTCCTCCGCTTACGCTAATCGACGGTTTTTCGTCCCATTCAAGCCAACTATATTCCAGCCGGAACGTGTTAGCTTCCGTAGTGACAATTTTAATATCCTCGGAAATCAATTCAAAACTTAGTGCTTGAATGCCGGTTTGTAAATCCATTGTGTCACTTAGAATATTTGCATTTTTCATAAATTTGTACCTCCCATTTTCATCTTGCATTAAGTCATAACCCGTGACATTTGCCAGCAGGATAGTAATAAATCCGAGTGCTATAATTGTGGCAAGCACGGATAATATTATTTTTAGTAGCTTTTTTATGCTATCATTCACTGCCATCACTTCCATTATCACGGCTTCCTCTTTTTACGAGTTCTATAACCTTTATCACAAGGCTGATTGCCACGGTTGTGCCTGCCGCGATTAACAAAACTCTAAAAAGAAAGTCCATTACTACTGAACCCGCATCTCTCCACACAAGGCTGACTATGATGGAAAGAATCACGATTGCACAGAATGCGATTGCAAAAATCTTAAACAGTTTTTTTAACTTCATTTTTCACACTCCTCGCTCATCATTCCGCTAGGATTGTTACCTTTGCCAAAACTAATCAGCTTTGACACACCAACACCCACCCCGGTTACGCCGCCCGCGATGAGCAGCCCCTTAAAGAGTTTGTCCATTACCGTCGCGCCGACATCTGGCTTGTCACCCGGCATCCAACCCTCGTTGATACTCCGCGTCAAATTTACTAAGTTGGCAAGTGTTACGATAGTACCGAACGCGATTGTAAACGCCCAAAAAAGTTTGCGATTACTCATTTTATAATCCTCCTTATGTTGTTTCGTAATCATTGCTGCTAGAATGTAAATCATGCATTTATTCCCATACATCAAGTTTTCTTTCTTTATAAAAAAACTCTCTGTCCTTTTCACTAATGTTGCGAACCACCTTGCATGGTATGCCAAATGCCACTACATTAGCAGGAACATCCCTTGTAATTACGCTGCCAGCTCCGATTACCGAATTATCACCGATTGATATGCCGGGCATTACCTGTACACCAGAACCAATCCAAACATTTTTCCCCACATTTATCGGGAAATTATATACATAATGGTGTTCGCGCAGAATGGGTAGAATGGGATGCCCGGATGTTGAAAAAACAACATTGGGAGCAATCAAACAGTTATCTCCAATAAAAATGTGTTCATCATCTACAAAGGTTACGTTAGAGTTTATATACACGTTTTTCCCTAAATGAACATGCTTACATCCCCAATTTGCATTCAGCGGTGTCTCCACCGTACAGTTATCGCCAACATCGGCAAATACGCTTCTTAGAAGAAATTGACGTTTTTCGTACTCTGTTGCCAGAGTGCGATTATATTCAATCATTTTATCTTGGTAAACATGCTGATCGCCAAGTAATGTAGTATCATCATAACAATAGGGTAACCCTTGTTTTTTTCTTTCCAGATTATTCATATAGCTTCCTCCTTAATCATTATGCTGAGAGTATACAAGAGCGGTGTTAATAAAATTTTGGGGAATTGTTAATGAGTTGTTAAACGCAAAAAGCTCCCATGACTTTTCGCGTCAAGAGAGCTTCTGTGAGTTTCCGACAGAATTTATACTTTTAGCTTAACCTCAAAGACAGACCCCATCCCTAATTCTGTCTTCACAGTTATTTCACCGTTAATAATCTGGATGACTTTCTTTGTAAGAGCAAGGCCGAGGCCATTCCCCTCCGTGGAATGAGAAGAATCACCTTGATAGAATTTATCGAAAATATGAGCCTTTACGTCCTCGGTCATTCCATGACCTGTATCCCTCACTTTGACAACGACAAATCCGTTCTCTTTTTTAGATGTCAATTCTATTTTTCCGTTTGGTTCAGAAAACTTAACGGCATTTGAAATTAGATTATTCCAAACAATCTCCAATAGGGATTCATCATAACTTACAAGCACATCTTCAACATCAATATTAAAATTGATGTCCTTGCTCTGCCATTGCTCCATAAACTGCAATGCGCATCGTCGTAGCTGTTCGCCAAGCTGAAACGGCTCCGTCATAGGAAGTATTTCTTGATTTTCCAATTTGTTGAGCTTTAATATATTTGTTATCATCACAGATAGTTTATGTGTTGCATTTGTTATGGTATCTATATACTCATCCCTCTGCTCTGAGGATATGCCACTCTCTTTCAATGCTGTTGTGTAGGTTTGAATAACCGCAAGCGGAGATTTTAATTCGTGAGATACATTTGCAATAAAATCATTTTTTAGTGTTTCAATACTGGCTAATTCCTTTGCCATTGTATTAAAATCCTCGACCAACACATCAATCTCACTCTTTTTTCCATCCTTGCGGAACGATTCAATTCTGACATTGAAATCACCGCTCGCAACTTGTCGGGCAGCCTTGGCAATCCTCTGTATTGGCTTTCCGTAGAAAAATCTTCGGGCAACTTCCAAAATGGCTGTAATGGTCAAGACTGACATCAAAAAGTGGCGAATTATTAATGCGTAAAAAGGCAGGGCATCACCAATACCTTGTTGTAACAGAACGTAATAGCCAACCAATACGCAATTGATAAATAACCAAACTAAGAAATATTGATAAAATGAAATTACTCCGGCATTGATGCGTTTGTCTTTTTCGTGTTTCACTTCACCACCGCCTTATACCCAAAGCCGTGAACGGTTACGATTTCAAAGTCATCGCTGATAGAAAATTTGCTGCGCAGTTTTGTTATATATACATCGACGGAACGAAGCCCGGTTTCACTTTCCAATCCCCAATATTCGTCCAGCAATTCGCTCCGGGTAAAAATTTTCTTTGGATGGGAAAGCAACCGATATAGTATTTGAAACTCTCTTGCGGCAAGTGGGATTTCTTCACCGTCCACATAGGCTGTCATTTCATCTTTGACTAACAAAAGTGTGCCTACCGCAAGCTTGTTTTCATTAGCAATGTTCGCCCGACGCAACAATGCACCTACCCGCAAAATCATTTCGTCCAAATCAACAGGCTTTACGATATAATCATCTATTCCTATATTAAAGCCTTTTTGCTTTGCGGTAAGTTCGTCTAAAGATGAAATAAAAAGGATTGGAATTGATTTATTCTGTTCTCTTACGGTTCGGGCAAACTCATAGCCGTCCACCTCTGGCATCATAATGTCGGAAATGATTAAATCGTACAATGACGAAAATAATAAATCGTATGCTTCAATAGGATTTTTACAGCCGCTTGCCTTATGGTTATTGTTAGTTAGTGTTTTACAGATAATTTGGTTTAACTTCAAATCATCTTCCACCACAAGTATATTTGCCACTGGTTTCCCTCCTTTTAACCTGATATGGAGAACAGGTCATATTATATTATACACCATAGTTGTTAATGTGATGTTAAATATTTCTCGTAGATAAGCGCCATTAAGATTGGAAAGGATATTAAAAACTACACTATGTATTTTACCATATCGTTTAGCTTTTGTCAGGAGAAAACATCATTGTGTGTTCGGTGTTGACGCGAGCGTATGCGCGGGCTTTTCGGTTTTCGATAATCGCCGCGACGCGCTCGAACAGCGCGTTTTCGTCCACGATTTCGCCCGGCGCAATAACGGCGGGTTCGTTATTCTTCTTCATCATCTTTGTCCTCCGCTCCATCGCTCAAATTGCCGGATTTGCCGGACTTAATCCAACTGTCAATCTCGCTGATTTTGAATTTCCACAGCCGCCCGACTTTGTGACCGAGCATACCCCTGTTTTCAATCCACTGAAAGATTGACTCGCGGCTTACGCCGAGATATTCCGAGTTCCTCGATTTCGTGACCGAGGGACTGCTCGCGGAAGAATCGGAAATATTCGTGCGCGAAACCGTCGAAAGGCGGATTGTATTGGGTGAACGTGACGAATACAAGCATGTAGAGGAATTTTACGGCGCGTTCATTCGGTTCTGCACATCCCCCACACACCCCGCAACTGAATCTCGCCTACCCGGTCGGCGGCCTGTTTGACAGCATGGAGAACTTTCTGGACGCCCCCTCGCGGCCCGTGCGGTTTTTCTCACATGATCCGAACGGGGAAGAAACCATCGCAGGAGGTTTGTATCTTACGGGCTATACGCGGGGATATTATGGGAGAACAAACGGTCTGCCGGGGCGCATGGCCGAATACGCAGATCGGAAGGGCCTGATTTTTACCGGCCCCGTGTACAACACCTACCTGCTCGACGAGCTGAGCATGGCTGACCCGGAGCAATACCTTCTGCAAGTCTCCGCGTCCGTGTCGGAAGTCCGGCGCGACCCGGTGAAACATATCCGCCATTGGACAAAATGAGTGAGACGCCCCTAAGCCTTTCGGAGAACCGCTGAAGGGCTTTTTTGTTGCCCTCGGCGCGACGGCGGCCGGTGAAACACGGAAAGGCTATAAATTTAACTTCGGGAAATAAAATATTTGAACTATACTCACACACGAAAACATCTTCTAAAAATCTTTCAGTGTTTTCGTGTGTGAGCAACCAACAACCGGCGTGAAAAGTGCATTTCTTTTCGCGCCTTAGTATACCCTTGACAACACAGTCCTAATAATCACTTTGGCTACACTAAGGGCTTATCCCTGAATAAAGCGGAATGGCTTAAATACTGAATTTGCTAAAATGCAGAACTGGCGCAAAATCTGTATTCTTGCCTATTAAGGGATAGGCTCTAAATAATTCATAATCTATACCTTGCAAATTTCGCCGCACCGAAATATAATGTATACAGATTATGAAATGGCGGTGAGGTTATGGAATATCTAACAGGAAAAGAAGCCGGAGAAAAATGGGGCATTACTGCCCGCATGGTAAATTATTATTGCTCTGCCGGACGAATACCGGGGGCAGTAAAAAAGGGCAACTTGTGGCTTATTCCGACTGACGCTGAAAAGCCGGTAGACGGCAGGACGAAAGAGGGGAAAAACCGTGAGTAACATTTTAATTGTCGATGATGATAAAGACCTTTGCGGCCTGATAAAGAAATATGCGGAGCGTGAGGGCTATGCCGTACAGACTGCGTACACCGGCATTGCGGGAATAAAGGAAGCCGAAAAAGAGAGTTATCACTTGGTTATTTTGGACGTCATGCTCCCCGAAATAAATGGATTCAGCGTATTGTCGGAAATACGCAGGGTCAGTCATGTTCCTGTGCTAATGCTCACCGCGAAGAATGAAGAAACGGACAAGGTTCGCGGTTTGCGGCTTGGCGCGGACGATTATCTTACAAAACCGTTTGGCATGGAAGAACTTATGGCGCGTATCGGCTC
>JAISXJ010000088.1 GCA_031270565.1 Prevotellaceae bacterium | reverse complement strand
CAGAATTCTCGCCAAACGGCAACGATATTTCCAGTACGGCAACCGTCAAGTATGACAGCCGTACCAATATTTCGGCAGGAACCACCGTTCCCATTACCGCTACGGTAACCTTAACGGGCGATGACGGAAGCATTAATACTGTTATTTTAACAAGAACTGTTAAGTTTCAGAGTACATACTGTTGCAACGGATTACTTGTTCTCAATGGAGCGTATAAGCAACATACCGCTTTTACTAACAGTGATGCGAATAGCCCCGATTCGGATACTCAGAGGATTATAGTGTTGGAAGATTGGATAACGAACGCTGGTAAGGCCGGTAAGGATTTGTGTTATTATTATCGGGATGCTCCTTCTACAATTCTATATCCTCAGAGTTCTTCTGTATGTAGCACAGGTACTTGGTGTTAACGACGGCACCGATCGAACTGCCGGAGAATGGCGCGTGCCCAATATAGCTGAGTTGGCAGTTATTGGAAAGGTAGTATCAACCAGTGGAACGGGAGGTGTGGTAAATTACGGTATCGGCAATCAATCAGTGATAACTGCGAATGCAGATGTTTATCTTCCTGCCGGAAGTACTACGATAGAAGGTACTGTGGTGAATCTGAACTTTGATCTCTATTGGAGCACTACGACTTATTGTGGTGTTTGCGGGCTCTGGTGCTACGCAAACAATATGAGACGTCCGGGCTGCCATAATTGCAGCCAATTCTACCACCCCGTGCGTTGTGTGCGGACTATGGAGTGATTTTTCAATCACAGTTGAAATAACACTAAAAGCCTCCGGCAGTGGGGGCTTTTAGTGTTATGTTTTTGTTCTCAGAATTACATGCGTTGACCATCCATACCTCGCCGACAGTTTGGTGAGTTCGGAGATTATGCCTATTTTTGTCGTTGCAGTACGGCAAAAACATTTTGGAAAAGAAAATAAATATTGACTATTAGAATATGCTTAAACTCCTTACCGTCATAGGCGCTCGTCCGCAGATTATCAAGGCTGCTGCGTTATCAAGGGCAATAAAAACCAGTTTTGCAGACAGCATCGAAGAAAAGATTTTGCACACGGGACAGCATTACGATGATAATATGTCCAACGTATTTTTTTGTGAAATGGGAATACCCACTCCCGATTTTAACCTGCATATCGGCTCCGGCAGGCATGGCGAGCAAACGGCAAAAATGATAGCAGGTATTGAACAGATTCTACTGGATGAAAAACCCGATGCAACAGTCCTTTTTGGCGATACTAATTCCACTTTGGCGGGCGCTATAGCAGCAGCCAAAATTCATGTGCCGGTTGTTCATATCGAGGCGGGGTTGCGTTCATTCAATATGGCAATGCCGGAAGAGATAAACCGTATTGTGTGCGACCAACTGTCAACAATTCTATTTGCGCCGACAGAAACAGCCATTAAAAATCTCGAAAGAGAGGGATTTTTCACAAACAATTTTTCTTTCGCGCACGGAAAAGCGAGACAAATCTTTAATGCAGGTGACATTATGTACGACAATTCGCTTCATTTTGCCACCCTCGCCGAACAGAAAACCGCCATTCTGGAACAGCTGAATTTACAGGATAAAAAATTTGTGCTGGCAACCATTCATCGCGACAACAATACGGATAATCCGGAAAGACTGTCGGCAATATTCGCGGCTTTTATGGAAATATCAGCGCAGAGAGGTATCAAAATTATCGTTCCGCTGCATCCCCGTACAAAAAAATTGTTGCCGCAAAATCTCTCTGCCGACCTGTATAATCAATTATTGCACAATAAAGATATACAGTTTATTCCGCCTGTTTCATTTTTCGAGATGATTGTTCTGGAAAAAAATGCGCAGTTAATTATGACCGATTCGGGAGGATTGCAGAAAGAGGCATACTTCTTCAAAAAACCGTGCGTCATTCTGCGTCCAGAAACCGAATGGACTGAGCTTTTAGAGCAGAAAACAGGTTTAATTGCCAATGCCGACAGGGAACAAATCATATCATCTTTCAACGCCCTTTATGAAAAAGACCTGCGTTTTCCACCTGTGTTTGGCAACGGTCATGCGGCAGAAACAATGTTGCATAAAATAACAGAAACATTTTCTTGACCGGTATTCCAGAAAATCAATCATGCTAACAATGGGTAACAAACATAATCTTTAAACCAAATGGACTTTACTCTCGCTACCTACCGAAACCTCCTTATTGCTTTTCAACGGGCACATTATGGATTTGCTACTTTCCAGCAATTTTGCGAAGGTTCGGCAGCAGAGAAATGTGTCATTCTGCGCCACGATGTTGACTTAAAAGCAAAAAGCTCTTTGGAAACGGCAGAAATAGAGTATCATCTGGGTATTCCTGCGAGTTATTATTTTCGGGTTGTTCCACAGAGTAATAAACCTCATATCATTAAACAGATAGCAGACTTGAAGCACGAAATTGGCTACCATTACGAAGATTTAGCCCTCTTCAAAGGGGACAAAGCCAAAGCTATTGCACATTTTGAAAAGCAACTGACCTGTTTACGCCGCTATTACCCCGTTAAAACCATTTGTATGCACGGCAGTTTTCTTAGTAAATATGATAACCGCGACTTGTGGCAAAGCTATAATTATCGCGATTTTGGAATTATCGGCGAGCCGTATCTTGACATTGATTTCAACAAAGTCCTGTATTTAACCGACACCGGTCGTTGTTGGGACGGCGAACGATTCAGGTGGCGCGATAAGGTGAGTTCATCCTTTACTTTGCGATTTCATACTTCCCGCCAAATTTGCGAGGCGCTGGAAAAAAACACTCTGCCGGACAAAATTATGATAACCACCCACCCCCAGCGGTGGACAGACAATCCGTTTTCGTGGATGGTGGAACTGTTAAGTCAGACAGCAAAAAACAGCATCAAATTAGTTGTGATAAAGCAACGCAACAGAAAACGTCAATCTCTTTTATTATGAAACTGTTCACCTCAGACCAAATCCGTCAGGCTGACCTTTATACGATAGCTCATGAACCCGTTGCACCTCTTGCATTGATGGAACGGGCTGCTCTTGTCCTTTCGGAATGGGTGATGAGGCATTACAGGGCAAACATTCCGATTTTTTTTGTGGTTGGAAAAGGAGATAACGGCGGCGACGGACTGGCTATGGCGCGACTGCTGTCCGGTGTCGGCTACCGTTGTCGAGTGTGGATGGCGCTGGGCAGAGAGGAATTGAGCAAGGCATGCCACACCAATCTCAAAGCGTTGCCCGTTGCCGTAGAGCAGGTAAATACGCTTGATGTGCCTCCCAATGCTGTGGTGATTGACGCTCTGTTTGGCTCCGGATTGCGAGGGACATTACGTGCAAAAGCTGCTTCGGTGGTAGAGGCAATCAATGCACTGCCAAACAGGATTATTGCCATTGACCTTCCATCAGGTTTGGCATGCGATTTTAATGAATGCGGAAAAACGATTGTACATGCTCAAACAACCCTGTGTATTCAATTTCCCAAACTTGGAGAACTATTGCCCGATTATGGCGACTGTTGCGGAAAACTGGAGATTCTTCCAATAGGGTTACATCCATGTTATCTGGAGCAAACGCCGACAACCTATTTTTATACGGATGAAGCAGAAATACTGTCCCGTGTTACGCCGCGTCAGACTTTCGCCCATAAAAACACTTATGGACACGCGCTGGTGATTGGCGGTTCACAGGGTATGATTGGTGCGGCATTGCTGGCTGCGGAGGGAGCTTTGCGGTCGGGATGCGGGCTGGTAACATTGCATATTCCGGCATCGGAGAGAATGGCTGCCTCTATGCGCTGCCCGTCAGCATTGCTGAGTATAGATAACGAAGATGCCTTTTCTGAATTGCCTCGCCAACTTGAACGTTACGCCGCCATCGGCATAGGATGCGGACTGGGACAGGAAGCAAAAACCTTAAAAGCATTGAAACAGCTGCTTGCGGTTGCAAAATGCCCGATGGCACTCGATGCCGATGCACTCAAACTGTTGGCACAAAATAAATCTGCGCAACATTTAATTCCGCCCGGGTCAATTCTTACGCCCCACGTGGGAGAGTTGCGACAGCTGATTGGCAACTGGGAGAACGAAGAACAGAAAATTACGATGATACGGGATTTGGCAAAACAGCTTCGGTCGGTTATTGTGAATAAAGGCGCTCATACAATGGTCTGTATGCCCGATGGTCGTTGCTGGTTTAATGCCACCGGCAACGCAGGCATGGCAAAAGGCGGGTCTGGAGATGTTTTAACAGGATTACTCACCGGACTTTTAGCGCGAGGCTATTCCTCCGAAGATGCCGCTCTTATCGGCGTTTATCAGCACGGCGTTGCCGGTGATAAAGCGGCAAAACAACTGGGCGAAGAAAGCATGCACAGCGCCGATTTAATCCGTTTTCTGTAGCCGTTAATGTTTTGCGTGATGCGGTTCTGCTTGCGCCAGTCCGATAAATATTGCCGACAGCATCGTAAATACATACGCCTGTATGTAGGCAACCAGTACTTCTACCAGACTGATAAATACCCCTAAAAGTACCGATACAACAGTCATGGAATGGTTGATGGCGGGCGCCATTGAGGCGGTAACGAAAATCAGACAGGTCAGCCCCAGAACAATGGAATGTCCTGCCAGAATGTTGGCAAAAAGACGTATCATTAACGCAAAAGGCTTTGTCAGGATGCCTACAAATTCAATTGCCGGCATAATCGGAATAGGGACTTTGAGCCATGTCGGCACGTCAGGCCAGAAAATTTCGCGCCAATATTCTTTTGTGCCGAAAACATTCACTATCACAAATGTAAAGAGCGCCAAAACCAGCGTAACGGCAATATTGCCCGTTACATTCGCTCCGCCGGGGAAAACCGGCACAAGTCCCAAGACATTATTCGTGAATATAAAAAAGAATACCGTCAGCAGGTAGGGCGCAAATTTTGCGTAGTTCTTGCCGACGCTCGGCTTAATGATGTCGTCATGGATATTCATAATAAACATTTCCATAAAGCCGACAAATCCCTTTGGCGCAACGTACTCGCCGGGTTTCTGTCGCCGGTAGAAACGTGTTACAAGCATTATGATTAATGTCAGTATCAGGGAAGCAAGCAACAGACTGCACGCATTTTTGGTGATGGACAGGTCAAGCGGACGCAAGGGATTGCCATTGGCGTCGTTTTTGACAATTTTCCCCTTGTACTTTCCTTCGGATGCAATGTAATAACCTTTGTAGGCATCGTGTCCGTGATGAAATTTCGAGGAAAGGAATAGCTCAAAGCCCTCTTCTCCCTTGAGAATCACCGGAAGCGGCAGAGAGATATGTTTCTCCCCGACAGTTGTGATATGCCACTCGTATGAGTCGGCTAAATGATCCAGAATCAACTCTTTTACATTCAATTCAGAGGACTTTTCGTGTGTCTCTTCAGCGTGCAGGGGCATCGCTCCCGCAGCAAACAGCAACACAGACAATAAAAGATTGTATTTAAAACGACACATGGTTATTTATTCTTCAAGTTCTTTTCTATTCTGACGCACGCCCACGCCTCCAACGCCAAAAACAGCATAAAGACTAATATCAGACTCATGGCAAACGCCCGTGTATTTTCCTTAATCACCAAAGCATAAAACGCTGTTACAAAAAGTACAAGCAGCATTTTTACAACCATTATGGAGAGGTAGAGCAGCGCTGCCTTTTTCCCGTCCAAACGTCTTACCGCCTTTTGTACAAATGCCACAACAGCCGTTTCGCCTGTCAGCAGTACCAAAGAAATTATTGGAAATGATTTGTGATAAAAAGCCGGCAGCCACTCTGCAAGCGTCCAGCCGATTGCAGAACAACCGATGACGCCGAAAACCAGAAGACTGAAAACAGGATTTCGCCACATAGTTCTAACATTCTACGCAAGCCGTTATCTCGCCGTTAACCACTTCAACCACCCCACGACTGACAGGCTGTCTGTGTTCTTTGTTGTCAATGGTGTAAACAATGTCTCCCTCTTTGAGTGGAGAAATAAGCGGAGCATGTTCCGGATAAACCCCAAAACTGCCCGATACACCGGGAAACACTACCGATGAAACGTTCCCCGAAAAAAGGCTTCGTTCCGCCGAGATGATATTAAGTTGCAGCGTTGTTTTGCTCATAGCAGGTCAGGCTTCGATTTGCGATAATATTTTATTTCCCTTTTCAATTGCCTGCTCTATCGTGCCGACGTTGAGGAATGCCTGCTCGGGCAAATGGTCAACTTCACCTGCAAGAATCATCTTGAAGCCGCGAATGGTATCTTCAATCGAAACTATTTCGCCCTTGACGCCGGTGAACTGCTCCGCCACACTGAACGGTTGCGAGAGGAAACGTTGCACGCGACGTGCACGCGCTACTACTTCTTTGTCCTCGTCCGAGAGTTCCTCCATACCAAGAATGGAGATAATATCCTGCAACTCTTTGTAGCGTTGCAGAATCTGCTGCACTTGCAGCGCCACGTCATAATGTTCCTGTCCGACAATGTTTGGGTCAAGGCTTCGCGAGGTGGAAGCCAGAGGGTCAACGGCAGGATAGATGCCCAGTTCCGTAATTTTACGGCTTAATACCGTTGTGGCGTCTAAGTGGGAGAAAGTGGTAGCCGGCGCGGGGTCTGTCAAGTCGTCGGCGGGTACATACACTGCCTGAACAGAGGTGATAGAGCCGTTTCTGGTGGATGTGATACGTTCCTGCATCGTGCCCATTTCCGAAGCCAGCGTTGGCTGATAACCCACAGCCGACGGCATACGTCCCAGTAGCGCCGACACTTCGGAGCCTGCCTGTGTGAAACGGAAAATATTATCAATGAAAAAAAGAATATCCTTCGGACCGTCGGTCTGCGCATCACGGAAAGATTCGGCAATGGTCAACCCCGATAATGCCACGTCGGCACGCGCTCCGGGCGGTTCGTTCATCTGTCCGAAGACAAGAGAAATCTGGGACTTCTCCACCTCATTATAGTCTATCGTCGAGAGATCCCAGTGACCTTTCTCCATCCCTTTTTTAAATGCCTCTCCGTAACGGATAACGTCCGAATCAATCATTTCACGCAACAGGTCGTTTCCTTCGCGTGTCCGTTCTCCGACACCTGCAAAGACAGAATAACCATTATGTTTCTTGGCAATATTGTTGATTAATTCCATAATCAATACGGTTTTGCCAACACCGGCGCCGCCGAACAAGCCCACTTTACCGCCTTTGGCGTAGGGCGCCAAAAGGTCAACCACTTTTATACCGGTAAACAGCACCGTGCGCGACGATAACAGTTCGCCAAACTTGGGCGGCTCGCGGTGAATGGATATGCCGTCGGTTTTATCAAGCGAAGTCATGCCGTCGATAGCGTTGCCTACCACGTTCATTAAACGTCCTTTCACCTGATTGCCGACAGGCATTTTTATAGAAGCTCCCAGCGTTACCACCTCCACGCCGCGACGCAAACCGTCGGTGCTGTCCATAGCAACGGTGCGCACTGTGTCTTCACCGATATGCTGCTTAACTTCCAATACCAGTGATGCGCCATTGGCACGCTTGATTTCAAGCGCTTCGTTAATTCTGGGTAAACCAACCATTCGGGCGGTCGTCTGAAAATAAACATCAACAACGGGACCTATCACCTGGGATACCCGACCTACTCTCTGCTGCATAACTAAATTTTCTACGTAATAATAACCCGCCTGCCTTGTAACAGACGAGCTGTTTGTCTTTTCTTTTTAATAATACTAAAATAATTGCTTGTTAAACAATTGCGTAAACGGCTTTTGCCGTTTCGTTTTTTTCGCGGGCAAAGGTAATACTTTTTTAGTTATTAGTTAGTAGAGTTTAGAGTTTAGTTGTCCTTAATGTCCTCTTAGAAGAGTGTTTTTATCCACAAATACACGAATAACTAATAACTAAACTCTAAAAAAAAATTATTCACTATTCGTTATTCTCTATTCACTAAAAAAGTATTACTTTTGCCCCGTTATTGTTCACATCT
>JAISXJ010000040.1 GCA_031270565.1 Prevotellaceae bacterium | reverse complement strand
CCTTTTCATAATTGAAATCCGGCACTATTTCGGCGAAAAAAGCCCGCAATTCATCGGGAGATGCGTGCGAATCAACGGTAAGTTTGTCGCCATTCATTTTTGTTTTGATTCTGTCGAATACTTCGCGCAACGGTATGTCCTTACTCTGCGTAACGATGGCGATATCTGAGAGAGTGGTCGTTTTGTCGTATGCAAACGAGGGCATACGCTTGCCGTCGGCAAGGGATTCTACAACAAGCATATTTTTCGACAGCGAAATCTGTTTGAAAAGTCCGGACTTGCCGGAGATGGTTAATATGGTCTTCAACATAAAAGAAATGTTTAATTATTGCCTGTAAAACAATACGATGAAAAAAATATTTATAGACAGGTTTTGAAAAAACTGCGGCGCAAAGATATATTTTTTTATCGGATTAATGAAAAAAAATAGAATAACGGCTGATTCTTTTATGATAGGAGGCTGGAAAACACTACCCTCTACCTTCGCAGGTGGTGGTTAAAAAAACGAATTTTAAAAGGCATCCGAAAGATAGAATCCCCTTTCGGCGGGAGTTTTACGAAACAATCACACTGTGAATTTCGCTCAGGCGGGGCGTATCACCTTAAAGACGCCATCCGTTTCGAGTTTGATGATGGATGAAGGACGTGTAGCGACGCTCTCTGTCTGCCGCAGAGGGATGATGTAATCAACCTCCTGTTTGATTTCTTCAGGGATTTGCGCAAAAATTTGCGCTGTTGGCAAGCCGCTGATATTTGCCGAAGTGGAAACAACAGGCACGCCCATCTTTTTGCATAGACGACGCGAAAACCGTTCGGCAGTAACTCGAATTGCTACCGAGCCATCTTCCGCTATCAGATTGGGCGCTAAATGGCGCGCCTTCGGATAGATGATAGTCAAAGGCGTGTCGGCAGTAGCCAGCAAATCGTGCGCAACATCGGGAACCGTCTCTACGTAAGTTGCCAACCGGTCTATGCTGTCGGTAAGCAGCGCCAGCGCCTTGCTGTCGGGACGCCGCTTGATGTCGTAGATTCGCGCCACAGCTTCGGCGTTGGTAGCGTCGCAGCCAAGCCCCCAAACGGTGTCGGTAGGGTAGAGAATAATCCCGCCTGCCCGCATTACCTTTACTGCCCGCTTTATAATAACAGGCTCAAATATAAGCGAATATAAAATAGTTAGTTTCATCAAAATAAAAAATAAATGCCGGCACAAAGATACGGTTTTTGAATGTGCCGCAAGTCGCTGACCTGCGGCACAAGCGCGACACACCAACCTCTGCCTGACAAGGCAGGACTAAAACGCTAATAATATGAATTATATGAAGTTACTATATCACACTGTTTTTTGCAAAAAGTGCCGCAAAAACACAATTCTCGAACAGCACGAAAGGGTATTGTACGCTTATAACCCGTTGTGCATTTAGAAAATCAGACGAAGACCATTGGTTATTTTCCCTTAATAAGGAAATAACGTATTATTCGTTGATAACGACTACCACTGATGAATAAAGTCGGCAAAAAGAGGCATGTCTTCAGGATGCTGTTCCAGATGATTGCCGACGACAATTAAATCGGCGCCTGCATCTAGTACACCTGCAATAGCGTCGGTTGTTTTTAAGCCGCCACCCACTATGAGCGGCAATGTAATCATTTTCCGCACAGCGACAATCATCTCTTTCGACACCGTTATGAGCGCTCCGCTACCTGCCTCAAGATATGCCAGACGGTATCCCAGCAACTCCCCCGCCAATGCTGTTGCCGCTGCCACTGTCGGGTCGGTGATGGGTCTTGTTTGACTTACCGTCTCCACAGCGCTTTGCCGTCCGCCGTCAATCAGCAGATAAGCCGTCGGAATGGTTTCTATCCCTGCGGTTTTGATGGCGCAGGCTACTTCAACATGCTGTCCGATTAAAAAATCGGGATTGCGCCCCGACAACAGCGAAAGCAGCAGCAAGGCATCGGCAGTGTCCGACAGTTGCAGATTATTACCCGGGAAAAGGACGACCGGAATATCGCATGCCGCTTTTATCTGTTCCACCGTTGTTGCCACCGACTGTCTCCACTGGCTGCCTCCGACAAAGATGAAATCCGGTTGCGCCAGATGTGCCAACGTTATGGTTCTGAACAGAGCGTTGCCGGTGCATTTTTCCGGATCAATGAGTACGGCAAACAATTTCTTTCCTGCGGCTCTTGCCTCTTCTATGCGGGTGAGTACGGACATGCGGCTTAATCCTGAATAGTCCACACACAAACATACTCCGGATAAACCCGATAGTGCAATCTGTAATGCCGCTGCTGTTCGGTGCAGGTTTCGTGTGCAAGAATCTCACCCGACAGATAGGGCTGAAACGGCTCAATGTGCAAATCGGTAATAAAATCAACGACTTCTTTTTTTATCACCTTGTACAGCGTTTCCTTTGCCGCCCAGAGCAGGGTAAGATGCGTTTTTTCGTTAGCCTCGAAAATGGCATCCATCTCATTCTGCGACAAAAAACGATGCCTTATTCGTCCTACCTTGTCTCCGATTCGCTCAACATCAATGCCGACGGGACGTTCCGGATGAAGCAAAACGGTAACATAACATCCCGTATGCGCAATGCTTATGTAGTAGGAGCGGTCATCGAAATAGGGGTCGCCGCTGATATGATAGGAGATTTTTTTGTTCTCCCCAAGCAGTTCGGCTAACATAACACGTGTTGCCAAAAACTCCAGTTTGCGCTTTTCGCTGCCAAACTGATTGACCTGAGCTTCAATATCAGGGTCGTTGTGGAGCAACTGCAACAGGGCATCAACCGTTTCTTCGATTTGCCACATGCCCCAAACAGCGTTTCCTTCTATTCTTTCGTGAAATAATAACATGAGTTTTGTTTATAACATTTATAAAATCACTTCCACTGCAATGTTTCAATCAGACGAACAATATCTTCGCGAATATAATTATTCACCGGAGCAATGGAATCGGCATTCGGCAAATTATTAAAATAGAGTGCGCCTCTCAGAAAATGTGCGACACTGTCCGTTACAAAAAACTGTATGGATGACGCCGCATTGCCGGTAACATCATAAAGTATGCCATAAACGCGGGCGGTATCGTTGCCGTAATACTGTTCTATGATGGCATTCGCCTTAATGGTGTGTTTGTAAACCAGTGTACGGCTCTCTTCGGCAACAGTCTGAAACGTATCCTTGTGGAGAGGCACAAAACTGAGATGTAGCCGTGCATGCCACTGCGGATAGTCAATATTTATCCAGTTCAGTTCGTCGGGACAGGGTGAGATATGCGCATATTGCGACATCTCAAACCGATAGGGTATTGTGGTGTCAAGCATTGTGTAGGCGTGGTCGGGGAGGTCTATCCGATAATAGGCATAAGGCTTCGGAATAGCATTTCGTCCACAGCTCACTAACAGCACAACGGTCAGGACACAAAACAGGTATTTTTTCATGCGAAAATATTTTGACTCTATTTTTTGATAATAAGACGTACCTTTTGAATACGCTGTCCGTCCATAGCCTGCACGACAAAGGTATAATCCCCCTTGACGATACGCTCCTGCACGGAGGGAATCTCTCCTTTTATCTCAAGCAACAATCCTGCCAGCGTTTCCACTTCGGCGGTAAAGCCCTCAAATGCGTCAGGTGAAATGGCTGTAACCTTAAAAAAGTCATTGAGAGAGATTTTGGCTTCAAAGTCGTATGTTGTGGCATTGTGCCGGACAAAAAGGGCTTCATCATCATCATATTCATCACTGATGTCGCCGACAATTTCTTCGAGAATATCTTCCATCGTTACCATTCCCAGCGTACTGCCGAACTCATCAACCACGATGGCAATGTGTACTTTAAGCCGCTGAAAATCCTGCAACAAATCATCAATCTTGCGTGTCTCCGGCACAAACACAGCCGTCCGCATCAGCGATTGCCACTCAAACGATGACGGATTATTCAAAAAAGGTACCAAGTCCTTGATGTAAATAACACCGCATACGGCATCGTAGGAGGTGTCATAAACCGGTAAACGGGAATAGCCCGATTCCGTGAACAGACTGATGACTTCATCAAAGGGCATGTGCCGTTCCACAGCCACCATGTCAAGGCGCGAGGTCATCACGTTATTGACGGAGATATTGCCAAAGCGAATAATACCCTCAAGCCTCTCCTTGTCCTCTTTCAGGTCATCGGTCATTTCCATTACCTGCGACAGGTCTTCAATGGTCAGTCCCCCGTTTTTTGTTATGCCGTCAATCTCAAAGCAGGGTGCGAGTTTTTTTGCCAGAGGTTTAACAGGCGTTTGGAGAAGCAACAGGAGTTTTGAAGACACTTTACAAACTTTCCATGCCCATTTTCTATCAATCATTTTCGGAATTATTACCATAAAAAGCATCCCCGTTACCCACAAAAGACAGCCCATTATAATCATTGTGGCAACAATTGAGTGGGGATTCAGGTCTATAAGTTGCACGCAAAGCCAGCTAAACAGGCAAATGCCCGTTGTGCATACCAGCGTCAACAGCAAGGCAATGGTAGAGATGAGTAACTCCGGCGTTTTGATTAATGCACTCATGGCAGCGGAGGGCGTTCGCTTTATGGCTGATTCCGGGGTGTGCATATCAAGTTGCAGAAAGGACAAAAACGACATTCTGCAAGCGGACAGCCACGCTGCAACAACAAGGCAAAGTCCCAGTAAGACTAACGTTATACCGACCTCAGAGGTAAACGAATAAGGGAAAAACTGATTATACAAGAATAGTGTACACAAAATATGATGTTTTTTAGAAGCTTGCTTCAACAAAGCAGGGACAATAATCATTGCCCCCGCAAAAGTACTATTTTTTGTTTATGGTAAAAAGGGTTATCTTGAGCATCCTGTTTATCCTGTGAAAAAATGGGGCTGTCTCAAAAATATTTTAGCCACAGATTACACGGAACTACACGGAAAACTCTAAACTAAACTCTAAAAACTAAACTCTAAACTCTAAACTCTAATAACTACACTCTAAAAAAATATTTTTCATTATTCGTTATTCACTATTCACTAAAAAAGACGTATCTTTGCCGCCGTTATTGTACACATCTAAAATCAATACAAAACGATGCTTACATCTGGGATTCTATATTTACCATTTTTTCAGATTAGACGGTTTAACCGGCTAAAAGTAAGCTCATTACAAAAGCCCCCCCCCGCATTCAGCTTAACTCCTTGTATTCAAGGGCTTATCATTTATTAAA
>JAISXJ010000194.1 GCA_031270565.1 Prevotellaceae bacterium | reverse complement strand
GCCGCAATAATTGTATATGTATATGGTAAGAAGACGCTAAAAAACGTCGCGCTGCTAAGTGTAAACTGAAAAGTTTTTAATAAATGATAAGCCCTTGAATACAAGGAGTTAAGGCGAATACGGGGGGGGGCTTTTGTAACGAACTTACTTTTAGCCGGTTAAACCGTCTAAACTGCAAAAATGGTGAATATGGAAGCCCAGATGTAAGCATCTTTTTGTATTGATTTTAGATGTGAACAATAACGGTAGCAAAGGTAATACTTTTTTAGTGAATAACGAATAGTGAATAGTGAATAATATTTTTTTAGAGTGTAGAGTTTAGATTTTAGAGTTTAGTTATTAGCCGTTTACGGCTTACATATCAATAGAAACAAACGTTTTAAGCAGCGAGAGCAGAATTAGTTATCAGTTATCAGTTTTCAGTTGTCAGTTATCAGATTTACGATTTACGATTTTAGATTTTTCATAATCGATTTTAATTTTCAATCGTAATTCGTAATTTGTAATTCGTAATTGTTCACTATTCGTTATTAACTATTCACTGCCAACTATGCCGAATCGCGCAAAACGACTAAAGTTTTTGCATAATATTTTTGCGTTTCTTTCAGGCGATGCCCGCCCAGGTAGGCAATGACCACTAACAGAAAGGATGAACAGATTATAAAATTCGCGCCTATTATTCTCCGTCTGTTGTTATTATCGGTACAGATAGTATTTTGAAGATAGACGACGGTAGGCATCCACATCTTTTTCCCAAAAAGATTGGATACTGTTATATGTACCGGATTCGGAAAGGGTTGTACGAACGAAATCAGAACCGCAGACTTTATCAAACATGGCAAATCGCGCCTTGTCGGCATACGCAAACACAGCATGCGAGGGGTAGAGTCGCGAAATTTCCTGTATCACATAAAATTGTACCTCCGCAAGATGCGCTTTGGCATAATCGGTAACATGAATCTGTATCCCCTGACAGTTTTCCCCCTTAAAGGTGGCATAAAAGGGTTTAAAATGAATCGGGCGAAAATGTATGCCCTGCAAATTCAGACTGTTCATAGCAGCAGCCAACAGCTCAGCATCCAGCCATGGAGCGCCGACAAGTTCAAATGGCAACGTATATCCTATGCCGATGGAAAGATAGCCGAGTTCGCCAAGTATCCCTGTCATCGGGTAAAACACCGTTGAATTGGCGTGGGGAATATGTGGTGAAGCGGGCACCCATTCCAGTCCGGTATCCTCCCAGCGCATCGAACGCTTCCACCCCCGCATCGGGACAACCGTTAACCGGCAGGAGGCAGACAGCATTTTCTCTTCGTTAAGCATCATTGCCAGCTCGCCGCAGGTTTGTCCGTAGAGATACGGAATCTTAAATTGACTGACAAAGGAACTAAAACCATTGTGCACCCGATTACCCTCTATTTTTTCCCCGCCCAGCGGGTTGGGGCGGTCAAGCACAACAAAAGAAATGTTATTTTCCCCCGCAGCCTCCATCGCAAACCCCATCGTGCTGATAAACGTGTACGATCGACAACCAATATCCTGAATATCATAGACAAGAACATCAATATTTTCAAGCATCTTTTTGGTGGGCTTGCGTGTTTTTCCGTAAAGTGAATAAACGGGCAAACCGGTTTTAGAATCGGTAGAGGTGTCGATATTGTCCCCTGCGTGAATGTTGCCGCGCACGCCGTGTTCGGGGGAAAAAAGAGCAACGAGCTTAACATTGGGCGCTTCGTGCAGCAGATCAATGGTTGAGCGCAGACGACTGTCAACGCCCGTCTGATTGGTAATAAGTCCAATACGCTGCCCGTCGAGCAGACTGAACTGTTGTTCACAGAGAACATCAATGCCAAGTTTCACGCGCTGGGCGTGCACGGCTCCGGCGAGACAGAGCCACAGAAAGAGTACCGCCGGAAAACAAAAAATAAACGCTTTTTTCATTTGCAAAACAGGTTTTTATTCTCTCCGCCGGTGCGAACGGAGAAAAGAATGGAAAATGACAGAAATAATAATGATCATTTTTGTTGGTCAGTAGTGATTTTAATGCTTAAAATCAGGACAAAGGTAGTCAAAAAAATCAATTGCCTGTCTTGAGGTGAAATCTGCAACGTATCTCTGTTTTTCAAAAAAAAGAAATACCTTTGTCAGAACAAAAAAGTAAGGTTGCGAAAACGCATACCGGACAGTAACTAACTTTAAAAAATATATTATTATGCAAGAGTGGTGGTTATCATTGGATCTGTTTATGCAGACAGTGTGGGTGATTGCTATTGTTACCTCATCTGTGTTTGTCATTCAGAGTATTATGACGTTTGCCGGTATGGATTCCGGCTCTGATTTTAGTGCGGATTTTAGCGGTGATATGACGGTGGATGCTGCCGGAGAACCGTTTCAGCTTTTTACATTCCGTAATTTTATCAACTTTTTTCTGGGTTTCAGCTGGACAATCATTGTCTTTAGTCCAACGGTGTCAAGCGCAACGATGCTGATTATTCTCGCCGTAGTGGTGGGAGTGGCGCTGGTTTCGGCTGTTATGGGGTTGTTTGTCTGGATGAGCCGTATGCAGCAGTCGGGCAATATTCCAACCGAACGTACCGTAGGTTGCAAGGGAACTGTGTATCTGACCATCCCCGGCAACCGTCAAGCGGAAGGCAAGGTGCAAATTACGGTGCAGGGAGCAATCCGCGAATTTGACGCCATCACCAACGGCGATACACTTGCAAATGGCGCTCAAATTCGTGTTGTTGAAGTTATTTCAAGTAATACGCTCTTAGTTGAACCGAATTTTTAGAAGCCCCCTATTTATCATTCATTTATTTAAAACATTTTTTACGTTATGACTCCTATTATTATTGTTCTTTTTGTTGGTGTGCTTGTGGTAACATTTGCCGCCATTCTTTCGCGTTATAAACGCTGTCCATCCGACAAAATTCTGGTTATTTATGGAAAAACAGGCAAAAATGCCGACGGTGGAGCCAGTTCTGCGCGTTGTGTGCATGGTGGCGCTGCGTTTATCTGGCCTGTCTTTCAGAGTTTTGCCTTTTTGGATTTAAAACCTATTTCTATCGAATGTAATCTGACCAATGCGTTGAGTAAGCAAAACATTCGTGTGGATGTTCCGTGTCGTTTTACGGTGGGTATCTCCACCGAGCCTGAGAGTATGACCAATGCCGCAGAGCGTCTGTTAGGTCAGAACACCGTGAATATTCAGAATATTGCCACCGATATTCTTTTCGGGCAGTTGCGTTTGGTGATTGCCACGATGGAGATTGAAGAAATTAATGCCGACCGCGATAAATTTCTGGCAAATGTCAGCGCTAACGTTGAAGCTGAGTTGCGCAAAATCGGGTTGAAACTTATCAACGTGAATGTAACTGATATTCGCGATGAATCGGGATATATCGAAGCTCTGGGAAAAGAGGCTGCTGCAAAAGCTATCAACGACGCCAAAAAGAGTGTGGCAGAGCAAAATCGTTTTGGTGAAATCGGCAAGGCGGAAGCCGACAGAGACAAAGATATTCGCATTGCGGAAACCGTGCGTGATACGCGTGTCCGCACCGCAGAGGCAAATGCTACTGCCGTAGAGGGTGAAAACACTGCCAAGATTGCCATTGCCAATTCCGATGCTCTCCGTCGTGAAAGAGAGGCGGAAGCGGCTCGGCGTGCGGTGGCTGCCGAGAAAGTGCAGATGGCAAAAGCCCTTGAAGAAGCATATCAATCGGAACGTGATGCCGAAAAAGTACGTGCCGAGCGTGAAATGGCTACTCAGAATGCCAATGTTGTGGTATATGCTGAGGTTGAGAAAGAGAAAGTGATTATCGAAGCTGAGGCTGAAGCCGAGCGTGTCCGCCGGTTGGCCAGAGGTGAAGCCGATGCCATTTTTGCAAAAATGGATGCTGAGGCTCGCGGTATTCTGGAAGTCCTGACAAAACAGGCTGCCGGTTATGACAAATTAGTGAAAGCAGCAACAAATGACCCGCAGAAAGCTGCGTTACTGATGATTACCGATAAACTGCCCGAACTGGTATCTACGCAGGTAGAAGCTATCAAGAATCTGAAAATTGATAAAATCACCGTTTGGGACAGTGGCAATGGTGATAATGGCAATTCATCAACTGCCAATTTCGTATCGGGATTGATGAAATCCATTCCGCCGCTGGATGAACTCTTTAATCTTGCCGGCTTGAATTTGCCCTCGTATCTGAAAGGCAAAGCCGAAGAAGCCAATGCGCAGGAAACGATTGATGTCGAGCCTGTAAACTGAGTACAACGACAGAAAACAGGCGCGTAATATTTCGCGTTGAACAACAAAAAGCCCCGTGAGGGGCTTTTTTTAGTTGTCAGTTTTCAGTTTTCAGTGAGTATCTCCTGCTACCGCAGATTTGTAATCTGTGGGACGATGTTTTTCGATTCTTTCAATAAATTTAGTCGTTTTGCGCGACTCTGCATAGTCAAACAAGTTTGCCTCTGCTCTCGCTGCTTAAAACGTTCGATTTCTTCGACCAAAATTCTCTCCCCCTCGTTTGTAACGAGGGGTAAATGGTAATCTCGTTTGTAACGAGACAGGTCGTTAAAAACGACCAACCAATAACTCCTCGTCAGAGACGAGGAGTAGTCCCACAGATTACAAATCTGCGGTAGCGGGGGCGTTAAGGACATATACCGTTAATGTCCTACGGACAATTCGGGCAGATAAAAATGGTTGTTTCTATTGATATTTATGCCCTAACGGGCAAAAAAACTAAACTCTAAACTCTAAGAGAACATTAAGGACGTTAAGGAAAAACTGACAACTAAAAACTAAAAAAAAAGCGTATCTTTGCAGACAAGTTGATGTTGAAGTTTTTTTATATGTTAACTCATAAACTATGGAAGGAAAAACTATTATCATTGCCACATATCCCAATATAACAGAGGCTATGTACGCCAAAGATGCTTTGGAACAGAACGGATTATCCACATTCATCAGTAATGAAAATACAGCGCATCTCTATCCTATGTTTTCATCGTCGGTGAGCGGTATCAGATTGCACGTTTTCGAGGCAGATAAAGCACGCGCCGAAGCGATTTTGTCTGAAATCAGTCATGCCAAACCAGAATAAAGCTCCTTTCAGTATGTCGAAATTCCATTTTAAGACGGTCATTTTTTTTATATCTGTTCTGCTTGCAGCAGCCTGCAATCCCACCGAAGAGGAACAGGCTACCGGTTATCTGGAACAGGCTACGGGATTCTATCGGCAGGGCAGTTACGTTGCGGCAAAAGAGATGCTTGACTCGCTTCACAGGCTTTTCCCGCGTCAGGTTGACACCCGTCGCCAAGCCGATACGCTGCTGTGGCGCATTGATTATATTGAACTGGAGAACCTCCTGCCCCGTCTCGACAGTATGTTAATCACCGTCAGCGGCGAAGCCGAACAGTTATCCGGTGGATTTCTGCTGAAAAAAGACGAGAAATACCGGCAGACCGGCATTTATGAACATCGTTCCATGCGTACCGAAATCAATGTTGCACGCAATTATCTCAAACCCGTAACAACCGAACAGGGAGATTTCAGTTTTACGAGCCACTATGTGGGGCAGGCGCTTTCCCTGCACACGATTACGGCGGTTTGTAATGACATCTTTATTGAAACACCGCCCATTTCCGCAACGCAGTTGCATACTTTTACGAATCTGGGCGTAACGTACGAAACCGTTCTTTTTCTCGACAGTGAAGCCGAAGATTTTTGCCGTTTCATAGTGGAACATGCGGCGCAGCCCGTTACCATCAAGTTGCTTGGAAACAAGACCGCCTCTTACACTATGAACAGAAACGACCGGACGGTTTTTGCCGATACCTACCGTTTCGCACAGGCACTCAAAAAGATTCATCAGTTGCAGGAGCAGAAAATTGTCGGCGAGCACAGGCGGGCAGTTATTCGACAGAGACTGCAACTGTAAATAACGTATTATCAATTACCGGTTACAACATAATTCCCGAAACAAACAGATTAACGATAAATTTTTATGTCGGAACTTAAACTTATTCAACGTGACCCGGGTTTAGCGCCATACAGTCAGGCTCTTGATGGGCGTCGTCAGTATGCCTTGCGGAAGGAGAGCGAACTCACGAGAGGCGAAGAGTCTCTGTCTGATTTTGCGGTAGGTTATCTCTATTTTGGTTTGCACAAGGTTCGTCGCAACTGGATATTACGCGAATGGGCGCCCAACGCTACTGCCATTTATGTCATCGGCGACTTCAACGACTGGAAAAAGAACGAGGCATACCGCCTGCAGCCTATTGAGAATGGCGTCTGGGAAGGGAAATTTGGCGAGAAATCAATGCAACACGGCGACCTGTTCAAGTTGCTGGTGGAATGGAACGGCGGGTCGGGCGAGCGTATTCCGGCGTGGATAAGGCGCGTGGTACAGGACGAGCAAACAAAGATTTTTTCCGCACAGGTGTGGATGCCTCCGACACCCTACAAATTTAAAATCAAACGCTTTAAACCCACCACTGTGCCGCTTCTCATCTACGAATGTCATATCGGTATGGGAACGAGCGAGGAGAAAGTGGGCAGTTATACCGAGTTTCGGAAGCATGTGCTTCCCAGAATCATCGAAAGCGGGTACAACTGTATTCAAATTATGGCGATACAGGAGCATCCCTATTACGGTTCGTTTGGCTATCACGTGTCAAGTTTCTTTGCGGCATCCTCCCGTTTTGGGACGCCGGAAGAGCTTAAAGCGCTTATTGACGAGGCACACCGGAATAATATTGCCGTGATTATGGATCTTGTTCATTCGCACGCCGTAAAGAATGAGATAGAGGGCTTGGGACGATTTGACGGAACTCCCTATCAATATTTTCGCGGTGGCGACCGGCGGGAACATCCCGCGTGGGATTCCCTTTGTTTCAACTACAGTAAAAACGAAGTGCTGCATTTTCTGCTGTCAAACTGTAAATTCTGGCTCGAAGAATACAAGTTCGACGGCTTCCGTTTCGATGGTGTTACCTCAATGATTTACCGTAATCACGGTATCGGACAGGATTTTTGTAACTACAGCGATTATTACAATATGAATCAGGACGGCGATGCCATTTGCTACCTGACATTAGCCAACAAACTTGTGCACGAAATCAATCCATACGCCATAACCATTGCGGAGGAGATGAGCGGATTGCCCGAATTGGCAGTCAAGTTTGAAGAGGGCGGCATGGGTTTCGATTTCCGTATGGCAATGGGTATCCCCGATTTCTGGATAAAATATATCAAGGAAGTGCGCGACGAGGACTGGAAAGTTGGGCATATTCTCTGGGAACTGACCAACCGGCGTTGCGGCGAGCGCACTATCAGTTATGTCGAAAGCCACGACCAGGCGCTGGTGGGCGACAAAACCATTATTTTCAGGCTTATTGATTCGGATATGTACTGGCACATGCAGAAAGGAGACGAAACACTTATCGTGAATCGTGGCATAGCGCTACATAAAATGATTCGCCTCATCACGATTGGCACCGTTAATGGCGGCTATCTTAATTTTATGGGTAATGAGTTCGGGCATCCGGAATGGATTGATTTCCCGCGTGAAGGCAACGGATGGTCATATAAATATGCACGGCGTCAATGGGAACTCGCCGACAATGAGGATTTTCTCTATTATGGACTGAAATGTTTTGACCTCGCCATGATTCGCGCACTGACTTCCGAGCCAAAGTACAGCGAAGCGCCGGTGGAAAATGTTTGGGACAATGAGGGCGACCAGGTGTTGGCATTCCGGCGCAAGAGTTTACTCTTTGTCTTCAATTTCAACGCGCAACAGTCCTTTTCCGACTACGGTATTTTGGTTCGCAATGGGGCATACAGGATGATTTTGAACACTGACAGTAAAGAATTTGGCGGCTTCGGATTGTCTGAAGACGGCATCACACATAATACACAGGTCAGTGAACTGAGAAAC
>JAISXJ010000193.1 GCA_031270565.1 Prevotellaceae bacterium | reverse complement strand
CGCTTCAGGATTGTGCTTGTTGCGGGGCGTATGTAAAATATGGCGCAGCGCCCAAGGTATGGAAAGCATTCATGTGTCACAATCTTGGCGCTGATGAAACGAAAGACCCGTTTACGCCTGCGGCGGAGATTCACGGGGCGAAGTACAAATGGGGGGTTAAGACAGTGGCTTTAACACAGGCGGACGACCAGGCGAACCCTGGTACAATAACAAGTCCGACCGCATGGGCATATCTTCCATTTGATAACTCAAATAATAACTGGCTGAGTGCCAACAATCCCTGCCCCCCCGGTTGGCGCGTGCCTACAGAAGAAGAATGGGGCGCTGTGATAAATTCCTCTTATAACCCTACTATCACAAAGGTAGGCACAGACTGGACGAACAGTGCTGGCAACTACACTACCGGTATGAAGGTTGGCGACGCATTGTTTTTGCCTGCTGCCGGCCTCCGGGACTACAATAATGGCTCGTTGGTCAACCATGGCGGCTACGGCTACTACTGGAGCTCTACCGCTAACGACAGTTATTACGGTCGCAACCTGTTCTTCAGCAGTAGTAGTCAGATAATTTCCAACTACAGTCTGTCGAGCGGCTTCAGTGTGCGTTGTGTGGAGGAATAATTGTCCTGAACTATGATTTGAATGATTTTTGTGATGGACTGTGATTAAATATGTCTGTCTGAAAATCAAAGTATTCATTCAATCAAAAGAATCATAGTTCCAGACCAAACCACAAAGCCTCCGGCAACGGGGGCTTTTTTAGTTATTAGAGTGTAGAGTGTAGTTAGTAGTGAATAGTGAATAGTGAATAGTGACAATAGATTTTTAATTCTCAATTCTTAATTTTTAATTCTTAATTCTTAATTCTTCATTGCCATTACTAATTGGCTTCGATTTCAAACTCTGTTTGCAAATCAGCAAAAACGTGTTTAATGATAATGTCTGTTGCACCTGTATGCGTTTTCACGTACAAGGCGGCTCTTGCCCCTGCTTCGGGAGTATTAAAGAGAAAATTGACACTTGTTTCCAACTGACGATAGGTATTGACACTCATCGCAGCGCTACAGGCAATCAGTCCGTGCGCCTCTCTAAAACGCTGATAATTGTGTCCAAACAGCACAGGAATACCCCAAACGGCAGCTTCCAGCGTGTTATGTATGCCAGCCCCAAACCCGCCGCCAACATAAGCCACCTGCCCGTAACGATAGATGGAAGAGAGCAGTCCGACCGTATCCACCACCAGACAGTCGGCGGTGTGCGCCTCTGTGGAGTTTGTTTTTGTGTAGAGCACAAAACTTCGGCGCAGTCCTCCGCAAAGGCGTTCTACGTGTTCTTTAGTGGGTTCGTGGGGCACGATAATCATTTTATATTCGTGATTGTTGTTGATAAAGCGCACCAGCAACTCTTCGTCGTGTTGCCATGTGCTTCCGGCAACGAGTACGTGAGCATTCTGGGCAAATGCTTCTACAACAGTCAGTTTCTTGGTTGACTGAGCAATGTCAACCACCCGGTCAAAACGGGTATCCCCCGAAACCAGAACGTTGGTTTTGCCGATGCTTTCCAACAGAGCCTTTGAACTTTCATCCTGTACGCAGATAAGTTGAAACCGGTCGAGCAGTTTGCGGAAGAAGCCGCCGTATTTTCGGAAAAATATCTGTTTTGGACGAAAGATAGATGAGACCAGATAGGCAGGGATACCTTTTCGCTCAAGGGCATAGAGATAGTTTGCCCAAAATTCATATTTAACAAAAATAGCCTTAACGGGATTAACAATAGAGAGAAATGCGCGTGCCTTATGCGGCAAATCAAGCGGCAGATAGCAGATTATATCGGCATTAGGGTATTTTTTTTGCACCTCATACCCCGAAGGCGAGAAGAAAGTCAGCAAAATCTTTACGCTCGGAAACTGACGACGTATCTCTTCAATCAGCGGTCGTCCCTGTTCAAATTCGCCCAGAGAGGCAACGTGAACCCAGATATAACGGGCTTTAGGGTCAATATGATTGCGCAAAAACTTCAGCGCTCTGCGTCCGCCCACGAGTCGTTTAGAGGCTTTTGTTGAAAAAATGCTTGCAATACAAATCAGCAAGCCATAGCAACTGATGCCTATGTTATAAATAATATGCATGAATATCGGCAAACGAATTGTGTTTTATAGCCTGTGAGCGTTTTGTTATCGTCCACCACAAAATTTTTCACGATAGAGCACAAAACTCTCAAGCATGATTTCTATTGCCTTCTGTTTACCAAGAAAATGTTCAACCACAATCTCCTTGTTTTCCAGCTTGGTATAGTCTTCAAAGAAGCTACGTACCTCCGAGAGAGTGTGCGTGGGTAGTTCGGTGATGTCGTTATAGTGGCTCACGCTGGGGTCTCCGGCGGCAACGCCAATAATTTTATCATCCGCTTCTCCATTATCAAGCATGCGCATCACGCCGATAATTTTTGCGGGGACGATGCAATTCGGCACAACTTCTATCTGCGAAAGAATCAGGATGTCAAGCGGGTCGTGATCCTCGCAGTATGTCTTGGGAATAAAACCGTAATTGGCAGGATAATAAACGGATGAATAAAGCACCCTGTCGAGACGAATCAGTCCACTTTCTTTATCCAGTTCATACTTGGCGCGTGTACCGCGCGGAATTTCTATAATTCCATTTACTAATTCAGGTAAATGATTACCTGGGGACACATGGTGCCACGGATTAAATGTATTCGGCATAATTTCATAATTTTTATATAGCGCGGCAAAGGTACGTCTTTTTAGTGAATAGCGAATAACGGATAACGAATAGTGCCTGCCCCGCTGATAGGCGGGGGCAATTTAAACGTAACAGCCTTTGTGTTGCCGTCGGCACGGACTTTTATATAATGCTTGGCGAAAAATATTCTCAGACAGTTGGGCAAAAAGGGACATACCGACTAAAACAGATAATGCGAGGAAATAATGTCTTTTCATGGTTAAGTTAGGTTTGTTTTTTTGTTTACGTGTGAAACACTAAAATTGGATTTTTTGCATGAAATACCATCTTGCGTGCGATGCTCGGATTGAACAAACGTGCAAACAGATTGCGTTTATGCGTGTTGAGAACAACGATGCTGATGTTGTGTGTTGAGATAAATCCGTCAAATTCCGTAAGCAAATCTTCGCCCGAAATAACGAAGTACTCGGTGGGAATTTCGGGATACTGCTGCTCAAAATAGGTCTTTATGCCTGCCAGTTTTATTTCGTTCCATGCATCTTTTCGGGCTTCAAAATGGGTGAAGAAGAGTTTGAGCCGGAACTTGCCAAGCAATAACATCATCCTGTCAAGCGAGACGAGGGTTCTGTCGTCAAAATTTGTGGCAAAAAGCACATGCTGACACTGTGAGAGGTCAAGCGCTACCGATTCCGGTAAGGCTAACACCGGCGACTGACAGTGTTCTATCACTTCGGCGGTAACGCTACCTATCAAGTCCTCCTCCTTTTGGTCTTTGCCGCGTGTTCCCATCACCACCATTGCAGGTTTTAACTTGTCAACCGTCTCCAGAATCACATTTTCGGGGATACCCTCCTCTATGCGATGCGTAAATTCCACATTCGGAAATTCACCGGTATTCATCTTTTTACGGATAATATTGAGGAGATTATTCATATCGGCATTAGTCTGTACCGTCTGTTTACGCATCTCCTCCGAAATGGTCGAAACGGAAGCGCCCACAACATAAATGGGCGTATAAAACGTATATGCGTGCAATAGAAACACCGGCACATGCCAGAGATGCGCGATATAAAATGCCGTTTCGCAGGCTTTAATGGAGTATTCCGAAAAGTCTATCGGCACTAAAATCACATGCTTCCCTTTTTCGGAAGCCGGTGGTTGCCGGTCGAATACCTCATCCGGATTTTTATCCAAACGGTCAAGCACATACAACGCCTTTGACAGATCCTTTTCTTCGATGCGCACGCGAACGCCATCGCCCACCGTTTTCTGTTCGTTACTCACCTGATGAATAAACGACGGAATGCCAAATTTCGCCAATGCACGTTTCAGATGTTCGGCACGTTCAATATGCCGGATGGCAATGGTAATAAGATTTTTATTCATAACGTATCGTAAAATATGATTCTCTATGCCAGCCCCACCGTTTTCTATGTGTGGTGATATTATTTGCCTGCCGGTTGTTTCTGCGGGAATTTCCTGAACCAGCTGCTTACGGTCAGTATCACCACACCAAAAAAGGCTTCGGAAAAGATGCCGCCACTCATTTTAGATACGCCCAGTTCGCGATTGACAAAAATGATAGGCGTTTCCTGCAAGGTAAAACCGCATTTGAATGCCGTAAATTTCATCTCTATCTGAAAGGCGTAGCCAATGAAGCGTATCTTGTCTAACTCTATCGTTTCCAGAACTGTCCGATGATAGCCGACAAAGCCGGCGGTGGTATCATTCACCTTGAGTCCGGTAATCAGACGCACATATTTGGAGGCAAAAAACGACATTAATACACGTCCCACAGGCCAGTTCACTACGTTTATCACATTGTTCACATAACGCGAGCCAATGGCAACATCCGCGCCCTGCTCCGTGAGCGTTCTGTAAAGGTTGAGCAGGTCTTTGGGGGGATGTGA
The DNA here is from genome assembly GCA_031270565.1 of Prevotellaceae bacterium. Lineage (GTDB taxonomy): Bacteria > Bacteroidota > Bacteroidia > Bacteroidales > Paludibacteraceae > F0058. Next base: position 4,792 of record JAISXJ010000193.1, on the reverse strand, counting down.
AAAATCAGCATCCATCTCAAAAACAAAGCGGTAATGCCTCTCAAGCGCCCAACGGAATCCCGTGAGATAGGCTGTACCAAGTCCCAGCTTGCCGGAGCGCTCAATGAGGTGCAGTCTGTCCGGAAAATCTTTTTGCAGCGTTTGAACAATGGCTGCCGTACCGTCGGGTGAACCGTCATCTACGACAAGCATATCAAACTCTTTGGGCAAAGCAAATACGGTACGAATGATATTTTCTATATTCTCACGCTCGTTATAAGTGGGAATAATAATGACAGAGTCGGACATAAGAGGGTAATTTTTTATTGCCAATAATATAAACGGTAATTTGACCGTGCAAATTTACACAAAACTCTCGACTTATGTACGAATTTGTAAAAAACGGTTAAGTCTTTTTTTGAGGCGCTGAAAAAAGAATGAATAGTGAAACCCGATGTGCATTTAGAAAAATCTCGCCAAAACTTTTGACGGTTTAAAGACTAGAATTATATCTAAAATCACGGCTCTGACCATGGTTTTAGTCCTGCCTTTGGCTTCGCCGATTTTCAATTCAGGCAGTGCGCTCTGCATACTTCCCTACCGCAGGTCAGCGACCTGCGGAAAACGACGCCATCCTATCCTCTGCCTGACAAGGCAGGACTTTATCTATCTTGTAAAAAATAACTATCCACTAATAACTACACTCTAAAAACTAAAAACTACACTCTAAACTCTAATAACTAAAAAAAGGCTTACCTTTGCCGCCGACTTTTGACAACTATTATATAATGACACGGACGGCGTCAAACACATCGGAAAGAGATTGACATTGCGTTATCTATCCTTGCCGTCGCGTAGAACAACCAAACTTCACCATAGTTATTTATTATGAAAAGAGAGAGAAAATTTCTTACCTGTGATGGCAATCAGGCTGCAGCACATATTTCGTATATGTTTTCAGAGGTGGCTGCCATCTATCCGATTACGCCCTCATCCCCCATGGCAGAATACATTGATGAATGGGCTGCAACCGGACGCAAAAACCTGTTTGGCGAGACAGTTCATATTCAGGAAATGCAGTCGGAGGCAGGCGCTGCCGGCGCCGTGCACGGCTCTTTGCAGGTCGGCGCACTGACAACAACCTACACCGCTTCGCAGGGACTGTTGCTGATGATACCGAATATGTATAAAATTGCCGGCGAACTGTTACCGTGTGTGTTTCATGTCTCTGCGCGGACGCTGGCATCACACGCCTTGAGCATCTTTGGCGACCATCAGGACGTGATGGCTTGCCGTCAAACCGGCTTTGCGCTGCTGGCAGAGGGGTCGGTGCAGGAGGTGATGGACTTGTCATCGGTGGCACATCTGGCAACTATCCGCTCACGTGTGCCGTTTATAAATTTCTTCGACGGATTTCGTACATCGCACGAGGTACAGAAGATAGAGATTCTTGAAAATAATGATGTCGCGCATCTGATAGACCGAGAAGCGCTCGCCGCTTTCCGTCGCCGCGCTCTTACCCCGACCAATCCCGTGGCACGCGGCATGGCAGAAAATCCCGAAACATTTTTCCAGCATCGCGAAAGCTGTAACCGCTATTATAATGCCGTCCCGGACATTGTAGAAGGTTATATGAACGAGATTTCGGCAATCACCGGACGCAAATACGGGTTGTTCGACTATTACGGAGACCCCGAAGCCGACAGGGTGATTGTGGCTATGGGGTCTGTCACGGAAGCTGTTCGTGAAACGGTTGATTATCTAACCGGACAGGGCGAAAAGGTTGGTTTGATTGCCGTGCATCTCTACCGTCCGTTTTCCGCCGAGCATTTCCTGTCGGCGCTACCTGAAACGGCAAAACGTATCGCCGTTCTCGACCGCACCAAAGAACCCGGCGCCACCGGCGAGCCGCTCTATCTGGATGTGAAAGATGTGCTTTACGGTCGTGAAAACGCGCCGTTAGTAGTGGGCGGACGTTATGGGCTGGCATCAAAGGATACCACTCCCGCACAGATTATAGCCGTTTACCGGAATCTGGCGTTGCCATGTCCCAAGAATCAGTTTACCATTGGCATCGTTGACGATGTAACATTTACATCACTGCCGCAGCAAGAGGAGATTGCTCTGGGCGGCAAGGGAACATTCGAGGCAAAATTCTACGGACTTGGAGCTGACGGCACCGTGGGCGCAAATAAAAATTCCGTCAAAATCATTGGCGACAATACACCCAAATTCTGTCAGGCATATTTCTCATACGATTCCAAGAAGTCAGGCGGTTTCACCTGTTCGCATCTGCGCTTTGGCGATACGCCCATTCGTTCAACCTATCTGGTGAATACGCCTAATTTTGTAGCGTGCCACGTGCAAGCCTATCTGCGTCTCTACGACGTTACACGCGGATTGCAGCAAAATGGGACATTCCTGCTTAACACCATTTGGAATAATGACGAATTGGCTAAACATCTTCCAAATCATATTAAACGTCTTTTTGCACAAAAGAATATTACCGTTTACTGTATAAATGCCACAAAGATTGCGCAGGAAATCGGGCTTGGTAACCGTACAAATACGATTTTACAGTCGGCATTTTTCCGCATTACACAGGTAATCCCCGTTGAGCTGGCTGTGGAGCAGATGAAGAAGTTCATCGTGAAATCCTATTCCCGCAAAGGGCAGGAGATGCTTGATAAAAACTTTGCAGCCGTTGACCGTGGCAATGAATATCACCACTTTCCTGTTGACCCTGAATGGGCAAATCTTGCAGACGGAGCAGAGGAAGAGAATAATTATCCTGATTTCATTAACGATGTTGTACGTCCGGTTAATGCGCAGGCAGGTGATTTATTAAAAGTGTCCTCTTTTCTCGGACTTGAGGACGGTTCGTGGCATACGGGAACTGCCCGATACGAAAAGCGGGGTGTTGCACCGTTTGTTCCTACGTGGACGCCGGAGAAGTGTACCCAGTGCAACAAATGTGCATACGTTTGTCCTCACGCCTGCATCCGCCCCTTTGTTCTGGACGAGAAAGAGGCGGCAGGCTTCGACGCTCCCCTACTCAATGTCAATGCGCCTGCCGCAATGAAAGGCATGCACTTCCGCATACAGGTTGGCGTAATGGACTGTCTGGGCTGCGGCAACTGCGTGGATGTTTGCCCGGGCAATCCGAAAGCCGGCGGCAGCGCTTTGGAAATGGTACCATTTGAGCAGGAACTTGGCGAGGCGCCGCGATGGGATTATCTGGTTAATCAGGTCAAAAGCAAACAGCATCTGGTGGATGTGAAACAGAGCGTCAAGAACTCTCAGTTTGCCCTTCCGCTATTTGAATTTTCGGGAGCATGCTCCGGCTGCGGCGAAACGCCTTATGTAAAGTTAATCACACAACTCTTTGGCGACAGGCAAATGGTGGCAAATGCTACCGGCTGTTCTTCGATTTATTCAGGGTCAATCCCGTCCACACCCTACACAACCAACGAACAGGGACACGGTCCCGCGTGGTCAAACTCTTTGTTTGAAGATTTTTGCGAATATGGTCTGGGCATGGAGATGGCTAACGAAAAAATGCGTGAACGTATCGTGGAAAAAACCAAAGCGTTGATGGCTATCGAATGGACACACGAAAAAGTAAAAACTGCCGCTCAAAAATATTTGGATAATATGAATGACGCTGGCGTTGCGGGCAAGCAAGCCGCTAACGAATATGCCGAAGCGTTGGAATGGGGCATTATGTCAATTGATGAAGTGATTGAATATTTTGAAAACGCAAGCGCAGAAATGCCAACAAAACTTGCCGAAATGAAAGCAGTAAAAGCGGCAGGCGGCAAATCTTGTCCTTGCCCCGCCTGCACTCTTTGTCAGGAATTGCTTGATTTAAAACAGTATTTTGTAAAACGTTCTCAATGGATTATTGGCGGCGACGGAGCGGCATACGACATCGGCTACGGCGGTCTTGACCACGTCATTGCTTCCGGAAAGGACGTTAACATACTGGTACTTGACACGGAGGTCTATTCCAACACCGGCGGACAGGCTTCCAAAGCGACGCCGGTTGGCGCCATTGCCAAGTTTGCCGCCTCAGGAAAGCGTATTCGCAAGAAAAATCTTGGGTTGATTGCCACCACATACGGTTATGTTTATGTGGCGCAGATAGCGATGGGCGCAGACCAGATGCAGTGCCTCAAGGCTATTCGCGAAGCAGAAGCCTATCCGGGACCCTCGCTGGTGATTGCATACGCGCCCTGTATTGCTCACGGGTTGAAGAATGGCATGGGGAAAACGCAGGCAGAAGAAGCCGATGCCGTAGCGTGCGGCTACTGGAATCTGTGGCGGTACAATCCGGCACTGGAAGCGGAAGGCAAAAATCCTTTCCTCATTGACAGTAAAGAACCTAAATGGGAACTCTTTCAGGATTTCCTGAAAGGGGAAGTTCGGTTTGCCTCTCTGACGAAACAGTTTCCCGAAGAGGCTGCAGAGTTATTCCGTCTGGCGGAAGAAGATGCTCGTCGTCGTTATAACAGCTATTTGCGTCTCTCTGCAATGCCCTACGAAAAACAGTAAGAGAAGTTGTCTGAAAGTCTATTGCAGCCATTTTTGCAGGACAAAAACTAAGAAAAAGACGGGGCTGTCTCAAAAGAGTCAGCCTCCTCTTTTTAGAGTTTAGTTATTGGCTACGTCTAGGGTTGTTTCGTGTCATCTGTGTTCTATTTCCTGACTTCGTCGCTTTTCATTAAATTCGGCGAGTCTATTTTGTAAAGCATTTATAATCAGGCATTATGATTTTTTGGGACACCATTTTGGGTGTCCCAGTCGTTTTTTA
>JAISXJ010000135.1 GCA_031270565.1 Prevotellaceae bacterium | reverse complement strand
TGTTCAAAAGAAAAATAGAACACAGATGACACAGATTTAACAGATAAACGCCAGATTTCTATCTGTGAAAATCGTGTCTAATCTGCGGTATCAGTGTTCAAAAATAAAAAATCATTATCCTGAGCATCCTGTTAATCCTGTGAAAAATAAAAAGCCGTAACCGGCTAATAACTAAACTCTAAACTCTATACTCTACACTCTAAAAAAAGGCGTACCTTTGCCGACGCTGTATAAATGCTCAATATCTTCAAAATGAACATACCTTTTATTAAGATGCACGGCGCCGGCAACGATTATATCTACATTGACGGCTTTAAAACATCGGTGCAGAAGCCGGTTGTGCTGGCGCGTGAAATCAGTAACCGGCACACAGGCATCGGCAGTGACGGACTGGTTATTATTCATCCCTCAACTGTGGCTCATTGCCGGATGCAGATGTTCAATGCCGACGGCTCAGAGGGACAGATGTGTGGAAATGCTATCCGTTGCGTAGGAAAATTTATGTACGAATATGGCTACTGTTCTCAAACAACACTGACCGTCGAAACTCTGAGTGGTATCAAAACACTCCGGCTGACCGTTGATAACGGCATTGTCAAGTTTGTGGAGGTGGAGATGGGGCAAGCCAATTTTACTGCAGCAGCCCTGCCTATGCTGACAGATGCGCCTATTTGGAAAAATCAGCCGTTGGCGATTGGCGATGAAACATTTCACATAACAGCCGTGTCAATGGGTAATCCGCATATTGTCATTTTCTGCGACGATATTGACGCCGTGCCATTGGCGCTCTGGGGAAGCCGGTTGGAACATCATCCTCTTTTCCCTCAGCGTGTCAACGTGGGCTTTGCGCAAATTGTCAGCTCTTCGGCTCTTCGGCTTCGTGTCTGGGAGCGTGGTTCGGGCGAGACCCTTGCCTGCGGAACGGGCGCATGCGCCGCCGTAGCTGCCGCCGTAACAAACGCCTATCTCACCGCAGATACGCAAATACGTGTTGAAGTACGTGGGGGCGAACTGCTTATTACCTGTGCAGCCGACTTCTCTATAATAATGAAAGGCGCTGCCGCCCTGATTGCAGAGGGTATCTATTTTCAAAAAACGAATTAACATCCTGTTTTTTACAATGAAACTGAATACGAATTATCAAAAGTTAGAAGAGAATTATCTTTTTACGGAAATTGCCAAACGGACAAGCGATTTCATCCATGCACATCCCGAAGCGCACATTATCAAGCTTGGCATTGGCGATGTAACCGTTCCAATAGCTTCTGTGGCTGCCGATGCTATGATTCGCGCTACGGAAGAGTTGAAACATCCGGAGACTTTCAGGGGATACGGTCCTGAGCTGGGCTATTTTTTTGCCCGTCAGGCTGTTCAAACCTATTATGCAGATTATGGAATAAAGATTGATGCGGATGAGATTACCATCGGCGACGGCATCGGCAGCGACATTGCCAACATCACAGACCTGTTTGTCCACGGCGACAACGGCGTCCTGATTCCCGACCCGGTCTATCCGCTCTACAAGGCAACATCACTGATGGATGGTCAGCGTATCATTTATTTACCGTGTACCGAACAAAATAATTTTCTGCCCGAGCCGCCCGCCGTACCTTCAGACTTGATTTATCTCTGTTCTCCCAATAATCCCACAGGCGCAACATTCACTTTTGACAGGTTGCAGGCGTGGGTGGATTATGCCAACCGCGTCGGGGCGATTATTCTCTACGACGACGCATACGAACGCTTCATCGAAGAAGATGATAAACCTCATTCCATTTTTGCAATAGACGGCGCGCGTACGTGTGCCATAGAGTTTGGCAGTTTATCGAAGACGGCGGGCTTTACGTGTGTCAGAAGCGGTTACACCATTGTTCCCAATGAACTTGTTCGAGAAGGAATGAGTTTGAAAAAGATGTGGCATCAACGTCAGACTACCAAATACAATGGTGCGCCATACGTTACACAACGCGGTTTGGAGGCGGCGCTCTCGGCGGAGGGACTGTTACAGGCTGATATGACCATTGGCATATACAAGCGTAATGTACCGCTCATTACGCAGACACTGGAAGAAAAAGGTATTTTCTATTGCGGAGGCGCCAACTCGCCGTACATCTGGCTACGTTGTCCTGACGGTATGCGTTCATGGCAATTCTTTGATTACCTGCTCGAGAAGGCTCATGTTGTCGGAACGCCCGGCGTCGGATTCGGAGAGTATGGCGAAAACTACTTCCGTCTCTCCACATTCAACACATTTGAAAATACCGGAGAAGCGATGCAGCGTATTGCCAAAGTAATCTGATATTAATCTTCCAGCGGTTTAGTGTAAGCACGCCGCCGCTTGTGCTGGAAGCGTTCAAAATAGCTCCAGTTGGCTTGGTTCTTGAAATTGGTTTCCAGAATGGAGGTTGTTTCCGAATATTGTATGCCATATTGGATGAAATATTTCACCTGATCGTAAAAGAAGAGCGAGTTAACGCCCTTATTTTGATAGTCCGGACGTACGGCAATCAATAAAAGGTCGAAACTGTTTATCGTCTTGGCTTTTAACGCTCTCAACAGATGATACCAGCCGAAGGGAAACAGTTTGCCATTGCATCTGCGCAATGCGTCGGAAATATCAGGCATACCGACGCCTACTCCAATCATCTCATCCTTTTCATTGACAATTAGGGTGATAAAATCGTAGTTCAACAGCGGGAAATACATTTTGCAGTAATGTTCCTTTTGCTTTGGCGTGAGCGGCTGATAATTGTACAGCGGACGGTAGGCTTCGTCTATCACATCAAAGAAAGTATAACCGTAACGTCTTATCAGTTCCTTTGCCGAGCGCACTTTGACAATTTTGAGTTTGTTTTGTGCCAAAATCATTTCTGCCACCCGCTTTATCTTTCCCGGAATTTCATGCGGCGTATTAACGCGAAATTCTATCCAGTCCATCTCTTTTACAAGTCCAAAATCTGTATAATGACTGACATAATACGGATGATTGTAGAGACTTGCCATAGGTGAATTATAGTCGTAACCCTCTATGAGAAGTCCTTGGTGGTCGAAATCGGAGAAACCGAGTGGTCCGTTCATCTCGTTCATATTGCGGCTTTTGCCCCACGCGGCAACGGCATCAAGCAATGCACGCGAAACAGTTTTGTCATCAATAAAGTCAAACCATCCGAAACGAACCCGCTTGTATCCCCATGCTTCATTGGCTATAGGATTGATAAGCCCGACGATACGACCTGCCATTTGACCGTCAAGATAGGCTGCAAAGCAGACATATTCGGCAAATTCCAGAGTGGGATTTTTCTTTGGATTAAACGTGTCCAGCTCATCATATTCCAGTGGCGGACAATAGTACGGATTACCTTTGTAGAGAGAGTTGGCAAATCGAATTACACGCTTAAGTTCGCGACGTGTAGTTACTTGTTTGATTTCAACAGACATAAGATTATGATAGGTTTGTTATTTTTTGGAGCAAATTTATTGGGGTTAACTCTTAAATGCTTTAACCGTTTGTACAATATTTTCCGAGCGGAACACGGCATGACCGGCTACCAGCACATCTACGCCTGCGGCGTAAAGCTGAGGGGCATTTGTCAGATTCACACCGCCATCGACTTCTATCAACGCTTTTGATTCGCGTCGTGCAATCAATTGGCGCAACCGCTCTATTTTGTTAAATGTATTTTCAATGAACGTCTGTCCGCCAAAGCCCGGATTAACAGACATCAGCAATACCAGATCTACGTCGCAAATGATGTCTTCAAGCAACTCTACCGGCGTATGTGGGTTCAGTGTTACGCCGGCTTTCATTCCGGCTTCGCGGATAAGGTGAATCGTGCGATGCAGATGCGTACACGCTTCATAATGAACATTCATGAGCATTGTTCCTACCGATTTACATTCATTGATAAACTTATCGGGATTAACAATCATCAGGTGCACATCTAACGGTTTTACGGTTAGATTTTTTACATATTTCAACACGGGAAAACCGAAAGAGATATTTGGAACAAAGACGCCGTCCATAATGTCTATGTGCAACCAGTCGGCATCACTCTGATTGATTTGTTCAATGTCATGTGCAAGATGTCCAAAGTCTGCGGATAGCAGTGACGGAGCTAACATTTTCTTCATAATATCAAAGAAATAGATATAGAATTATGACCTAATGTCAAAAATACAGGCGGCAAAGGTAATACTTTTTTTTATAATGAAAAATGAATAATATTTTTTGCGTCGCAGATTCAAGTAGCCAATACAACAGCAGCTGCATTTACTATTTGAACTTACTGTTTTCTCCTAATTAGTGAGAAATTAGGAGAAATTGAGAAAAATGTCGTATCTTTGCATTTCGAAATTATGTGTAACTATTAATTAGTAAAAGATATGTTAGAACGCCCGCCAAAATCAAAAACACCGGAAGATTTAGATGCTTCCAAAATTGTATTTACGTCTGATATTCAAGATTTAAACTCTGAATATCCATATTGGGACAAAGTAAAGTACATTCAAACGAAAGACGGATTGAATAATGAATCGCTATGGTTTGCACTTAAATTTTTACGTCGGTTAAACAAAACGGATTTGAAATTTGGTAAATACAAATTCAGTTTTACGATGACAGATGAAATGTTTGAACTGTTGCATTATTTCGATATGAATATCGGCGGCAGCTTAACGGGCGAACATTTGATACCGTCCGAAAACAAAAATGCTTATCTCGTTTCGTCCATTATGGAAGAGGCGATTGCTTCGAGCCAAATGGAAGGTGCGGCAACCACGCGCAAAGTGGCAAAAGATATGCTTCGCAAAAGCGAAAAACCCCAAAATAAAGGACAACAGATGATTTTGAATAATTATCTGACAATCAATCGCATAAAAGAAATTGCAAATACTGATTTTTCCATTCAACAGTTACTGGAAATTCATCGCTCAATGACTGAAAACACGTTGGATAATGAGGCAGATGCAGGAAAAATCCGGGAGCACGATAATATTTTGGTAATGGATGGCATTACGGGCGATATTGCTCATACGCCACCGCATTACGAAGAGTTGGAAAAATTACTTGCCGATTTGGAATTTTTTTTCAACAAAAACGGCAAAGCCTTTATTCATCCGATTATAAAAGGCATTATTGTTCATTTTATGCTCGCTTATTTTCATCCATTTGTTGATGGAAACGGACGGACTGCCCGCTCGCTGTTTTATTGGTATATGCTTAAAAATGGTTATTGGTTAGTAGAATATATGTCCATTTCGCGTATTATTTACAAAACGAAAAAAATGTACGAAAAGTCGTTTCTTTATACCGAATATGATGATAACGATTTGACTTACTTTGTTCTATACAATCTTCGTACAATGAAAAAAGCGTTTGCAGAATTGAAACTTTACCTGAAACGCAAAACAGAAGAAAACAGCAGCATTTTGTTACTTGCCAATATCAAAAATATCAATCCGCGTCAGGCGCAAATTATCAAAATTGTGCAGGAAAAGCCAAATTCCTGTTTTTTGGTAAAAGAAATAGAAAATCGGTTTTCAGTAGGCAATCAAACCGCTCGCACCGATTTATACGGTTTGGTTGAGTTAGGTTATCTTTCAGAAATACAGATAAATAAGCGTAAAACAGCATTTATTAAGTCCAAAGAATTTGATGCTAAAATTCTCAATTTCTCCTAATTAGTGAGAAATTAGGAGAAATTGAACAAAAAAAGCATCCGTTTTTCGGATGCTTTTATTTGTTTGAGCTAAAAATCACAATTCAGTTACTTTTCACGCACCGCACGCTAAAGCCGTGCGCACTGCGATTGTCGGAGGTTGCATGTACGGAATTGCTGGTGAAGACCAGGGCACGAGCGCTGTTGACGGGATATATACAGCTCCAGTAGAGCCCGACGTTGCCGTAATTGGTCGTACCAGTGAGACGATCACTGAATCCGGCGGCAGGAAGAAATAAGAGCGGTTCGGGTGCAGTAGCGGCGTATAAGGGTCTGCTATAGTCGGTAGTGCCATTATCGTCAAAGTAACCGCCGGCACCAATAGCAGCAGTCCAGTCAGATGTTTTGTAAATAGCGTAACCGCCTAAATTGCCTGAAGAACCAATCACCCAATTATCGCTTGCTTTTCCGCCTGCTACAGGTACCCAGGTTAAGGGGGCGCTATAAGAAGTGGAGATAGACGTACCGGTAGCAGAAATCGAAACCATGGAGGCTTCAGTACCAGGATGTCCGTCGTAATTACGAAGACGTTCAATTTCGTCCTGAGTAGGAACGCGCCAGCCGGCGCCCATTGAGGCACAAGGATTGTTGGCGGGAATTGTCCAGTCTGTGTTTTGATAGTACAGTCCGTCAGTATGAAGAACGCCACCTTGATTGTCAGTTTGTCCAACCAAGCCTTCGCCGTTACCCCAGAGAACGTCCAGGAGAGGAGTTGTTCCCCCATACCAATTGTATTCAGCCCCACTAAGAAAGTGTCCGTATTTAGCGGTTACAGTTTTTAACACCTGTCCGGTAGCAGCATCAATCTCACTCGCAGTGGCTTGTCCGGAAACTGCAGAAACATGCCGTTTTTGGTGTCCGTCTCCGATGCGTCCCCACTGGTAGTGGGCGCCCCAAACAGTTGAGTCTGTTTCAAGATAGGCACAGGAAGCCAGATATTCAATCTGTTTCTTGGGCGTGTCGTAAGCAGGGTTCGCGCCAAGATTGTAAGGGGCAAAGGTTACGGCCTGTTGTTCGGGCTTGCCGATTTTGTTCCATTGATTACCGTCCCAGACATAAATGCCTTTACCAAACTTGGCAACGCCAGCATCTTGAGACGCTATCTGCAATCCTTCATAAGTGTTATAAACGATAGCACCGGTGAGTTTTGCCTTTACCTCGCCAGTTACATCGCCGGAGCTGTTGATGCCGGGAAAACCGACAGGAATCCTTCCTAAATCGGTAATACTTACGTTAGACAATTGCAGTCCGCCTTTAACAGAACTATTCAAGTCAAGTATAGCGCCTGCCTTAGGTGCATCGCTACCACCAATAGTTACCTGCGCCGCAGCATAATTGGCGACGCTTAAAAATGCTGCTACAAAAGCAGCGAAAAGAAAGAGATTTGATTTTTTCATAATAATGTAGTTTAGATACGTTTCTTTGTTTTGTGTTTTTGTGTTCTTTGTGTATCCCTTGTGTCTTTGTGGTAAAAATATTAAACCACAAAGAGCACAAGACTTGTTTTCACAAAGGGCACAAGAGCATTTATTGGTTTTATGTTTGTAACGAGACAGGTCGTTAAAAACGACCAACCAACTAACTCCTCGTCAGAGACGAGGAGTAGTGGAAAACGGCAACGCCTCCGAAAATTCCGGAAGATTGCCGTTATAGGTGTATATGGCGAAAAGACGCAAAAAAACTTCGCGCCATTAAGCGTTACATAAAAAAAGTCTGATATTTTGTTAATCCCTTGAATACAAGGAGTTAAGGCAAAAATAGGGGGGGGCTTTGGTAACGAGCTTGTTTTAGGCGGTTTAACCGTCTAAAACAGAAAAATGGTGAATATGGAATACCTGATGTAAACATCGTTCTGTATTGATTTTAGTTGTGTTTAATAACGGCGGCAAAAGTAATACTTTTTTTTATAAACAATGGAAAAATGAAAAATATTTTTGCGTCGCAGATTCAAGTAGCCGCTGCAACTGCAGCTGCATTTACTATTTAAACTTGCCGTTTTCTCCTAATTAGTGAGAAATTAGGAGAAATTGAGAAAAAAGCATCCGTTTTTCGGATGCTTTCGGGTATCAATTTTGCAATACATTTAATAATCAATGTTTCTTGCGGAGAGAGGGGGATTCGAACCCCCGAAACGCTTTTGGCGTTTACACGCTTTCCAGGCGTGCCTCTTCAACCACTCGAGCATCTCTCCAAATTTTACGGCACAAAGGTAATATTATTTTTGTGCCCAAACAACCTCTTATGGTCAACGCATCTAATTTTTTTTATCCCTGTTTTTTGAGCACGAAAACCTAAAATAAACGTTCGTATCTCACAGAGAAGCACAGGACTTGTCCCGCCAAAGCGGGAGGTTTGTCCCTGCAAGACATTCACAATTCACTATTCACCGAAACCGGACAACTGATAACTGAAAACTAAAAAAGGCGTACCTTTGCCCCCCAAAAGTAAGACAGAGCGAATATGAAAAAAATAACTGTTTTTTTAGCCCCTACGTGGGCATACACCAAAGAGTATATTATGATTACCATTGGACTGATGATGTACACAATGGCATGGAAGTGGTTTCTGTTACCATACGAAATTACGGGCGGCGGCGCAACGGGCATTGCAGCAATCATTCAATACGGATGGGGCGTACCGGTGTCGCTCTCTTATTTTGTGATGAACGTCCTGCTGCTAATACTCTCCATTAAGACGCTTGGGTTGAAATTCAGTCTGCGCACCATTTTTGGCGTACTCCTGCTGACACTCTTTCTGGCGCTTGTCCCAACGCTACCAAAAGGAACATTCGTCTCCGCAAACGAGCCGTTTATGGCGGTAGTTCTGGGCGGATTACTGGCAGGAGCCGGCATGGGGATGGTTTTCATCAACAATGGCAGTTCCGGCGGGACGGACATCATTGCCAAAGTAGTGAATAAATACCGCAACATCACGCTTGGACGGGCGTTGCTCTATTGCGACGTCCTGATAATCTGCTCCTCATGGCTGTTGCCGACCGGCAATATTGAGAAAGTGGTCTATGGCTTGACCATGATGGCAGTGACTACTCTGACGGTAGATATGGTGGTGAACGGCGTGCGGCAATCGGTGCAGTTCTTTATCTTTTCGCAGAAATATGACCTTATAGCCGACGCCATTAACAGTGAACTGCATCGCGGTGTAACCGTTATCGACGGCATTGGCTGGTACACGAAAGAGCATGTTAAGGTGCTTACCGTTTTGGCTCGCAAGAATGAATCGGTCAAGATTTTCCGTCTGGTAAAGACGATAGACCCGCAAGCATTTGTCTCGCAGTCGTCGGCGATTGGCGTATATGGTTATGGTTTTGATGAAATAAAAACAAAGTAAATATGATTCAGGCAACGAACATAACCAAACACTTCGGCGCATTACAGGTGCTTAAAGGGGTCAGTCTGAATGTGGCGGAACGGGAAATTGTCTCCATAATGGGCGCCAGCGGCGCGGGCAAAACGACGCTGTTACACATTCTCGGTACGCTTGACACCGCCAATTCCGGCGAAGTGCACGTCTGCCATACCGATGTACGGCGGTTGAACGAAAAGCAACTGGCACAGTTCCGCAACAGGAACATAGGGTTTGTGTTTCAGTTTCATCAACTCCTGCCTGAATTTACAGCGCTGGAAAATGTGATGATGCCCGCTCTGATAGGCGGTACAGCCTTTAAGACTGCCGAAAAAAAGGCTACCTTTCTACTCGACTATCTACAACTCTCGGCGCGTGCACAGCACAAGCCTGCCGAACTCTCAGGAGGAGAAAAACAGCGTGTAGCGGTGGCGCGAGCAATGATTAACAAGCCGTCGGTCATTTTAGCCGACGAGCCGTCAGGCAGTCTCGACAGCGAAAACAAGGCAGAACTGCACCATCTCCTGCTTGACCTGCGCAAAACGTTTGGACTGACCCTGCTGATTGTTACTCACGATGAAGCGCTGGCTTCCATTTCCGACCGTATCCTGAAAATGAAAGACGGGAGACTGTTATAAACGATGAATCTCTATGAAAACAATTGTCATTCTGGGTCCCGAATCTACGGGAAAAACAACTTTGGCGGAGCAGCTTTCAAAACATTTGAAAGCTGTGTATATCCCTGAATATGCCCGTACATACGTTGAAAATCTCTCTTGCGGTTACACTTATGACGACGTGGAGACAATTGCCAAACGTCAGGTTGCCGACTTTAAGGAAGCGATTGCCAAAGATGATAACAGCGCGAAATATCTTGTTATGGATACCTTTCTTATCGTTACAAAGGTCTGGTTTTTGCACGTCTTCCACCGCTGTCCGCTCTGGCTGCAGCCTGAACTTGAAATGGCGCAAATAGACCTGTTTCTCCTCTGCAAACCCGACATCCCATGGGTGGATGACCCAGTGCGCGAGAATCCTCACCTGCGCGAATATTTATACGAATGGTATAAAAACGAATTAATAAGTCTCAATGCTACTTTTGTAGAAATAGGAGGCGCCGGAAACTCCCGTACCAAACATGCCCTGCAGGCAATTAAAACGGTATTCCGATAGTTTTTTGTCAATCAATCCCTATTCATCATCCGGAACGCCGCCCGTCCCTGCTCGTACATATTATTTCCGTAACAGTCAATGGCAACCACCACAGGAAGTCGCTCTATTGTCAGGCGTCGCACGGCTTCCGTGCCGAGTTCGTCGAAAGCAATCACCTCCGCACGCTGAACATTTTTACCCATCAGAGCTGCCGCTCCGCCGATGGCGGCAAAATAGACGCCACGATGTTTGATAATGGCATCCACAACCTCTTTACTGCGCAATCCCTTACCAATCATTGCTTTCAAACCCTGTTTCATCAGAACGGGCGAATAGATGTCCATGCGTCCGCTGGTGGTTGGACCAACCGACCCGATGGGTTTGCCGGGTTTGGGCGGACAGGGTCCGGCATAGTAAATGACAGCACCGGTAAAATCAAACGGCATCGGCTCTCCTTTGGCAAGCAGTTCGCACAGACGCTTGTGCGCCGCATCGCGAGCGGTATAGACCTCACCCGAAATATACGCCATATCGCCGGCATGAAGTCCGGCAATCACCGCATCGGTGAGAGGGGTGGTGAGTTCAATGGTATTGTGTTCCATAAATTTTGTGAATTTATAATTTATCCTGTTGCGGTACGGTCAACTCATTACGGAGCGTTTTAATGACGGTTTGAGCGATGCCTTCCGCATCCATGCCCAGCATGCGATAGAGTTCTGCCGGCGTGCCGTGCTCAATAAAGCGGTCGGGAATACCGATGCGGATAATGGACAGTGTCAATCCTTTTGCACAAAGATATTCGGCGACAGCCGAACCGAATCCTCCATTAATAACGCCGTCTTCAACGGTAAAGATAACGGAATAACGCTCGCCGATTTCATCCAGCAGCGTGTAGTCAAGCGGCTTGAGAAAGCGCATGTCGTAGAGCGCCAGTTCGGCATCGCTTTGGCTTTCTACGATGTTAATCGCCTCTTCTGCGGCGTAGCCGATTGTTCCCAGCGAGAGGATGGCTGCCGTTTTTCCCTCTTTAAGACAGATACCTTTACCTATCGGCATTTGCTCCATTGGGTTTTGCCATTCCACCAGCCGCCCCTTTCCTCTGGGATAACGTATTACAAACGCACCCCTATCAGGCTGCTGGGCGGTGAACATCAGATTGCGCAGGTCGTGTTCGTTGCGCGGCGCGGCAATGGTCAGATTGGGAACACAGCGGAAATAGGCTAAATCGAACTGTCCCTGATGCGTTGCACCGTCGCTGCCAACAATGCCGGCACGGTCAAGGCAGAATACCACCGGTAGTTTTTGCAGCGCCACGTCGTGAATAACGTTATCGTATGCACGCTGCATGAAAGAAGAATAGATGTTACAAAACGGCATCAGCCCCTCTTTTGCCAATCCTGCCGAAAAAGTTACGGCATGCCCTTCGGCAATACCTACATCAAAAGTTCTGTCGGGGTATTTCTCCATCATATAAGTCATCCCGCATCCCGACGGCATCGCGGGTGTGATAGCGACAATTGCAGGATTTGCGTCGGCGAGCTCCACCAGTGTTTTACCGAAAACGTCATGATACAACGGCGGCTGATTGGCGTCATTCGCCACGATACGCAGTCCGGTAACCGGATTGAATGTTCCCGGAGCGTGCCAGAGGGTTACGGCATTTTCGGCAGGCTCGTAACCTTTCCCCTTATGGGTGATGCAGTGCAGCACACGCGGTCCCTTATGTTCTTTTATCTCCTGTAAAATAGCTACCAGCGCCACGACGTCGTGTCCGTCGACGGCGCCGAAATAGCGAATATTTAATCCTTCAAAGATATTGTTTGGGATTTTTGCGGTGAACGATTTTAATGAATTAGTGAAACGTATCAACCGTTTACGTCCCTCTTCGTCAATCAGATGAAGGCGACGCATCCCGTTGTAGATGCGGTAACGTACGTGATTGTAGGTTTTGGAGGTGTGGATGTTTGTGAGGAACTTGCTCCAGCCGCCTGATATGGGGTCGATAGCCATTTGGTTATCGTTGAGAATGATTAACAGGTCATTGAGATTGGTCGAGGCATTGTTTAATCCTTCAAAAGCCAATCCTCCCGTGAGTGCGCCGTCGCCGATGACCGCCACCACATGCCGACTTTCGCCGCGCAGCCGTGCCGCAATAGACATTCCCAGCGCCGCCGAGATGGACGTGGAAGCGTGTCCCGTGCCGAATGAATCGTACTCACTCTCTCTGGGAGACGGAAAACCGCACAGACCGCCAAACTGCCGATTCGTGTGAAAACGGTCGCGACGTTCAGTGAGTATTTTGTGTGCGTAAGCCTGATGCCCGACATCCCAAATGAGGCGGTCGTGCGGTGTCTGGTAAACGTAGTGAATGGCAACTGTCAATTCTACCACGCCAAGACTTGCGCCAAGATGTCCCGGATTGTTTGCTAAGGCACGGATAATGAAGCCGCGCAATTCATCACAAAGTTGTGGTAATTGATTAACGGAAAGTTTTTTGAGGTCTTTCGGTGAATGAATGAGAGACAGTAATGAGGTACAATTTTCTATTGGCATAACGATAAAAAATAACAGTGCAAAAGTACGCCTTTTTTTTAATGAATAACGATATTCTATTAACTAATAATTTTAAAAAGTATTGTCTTTGCGCTGTTGTTTTTTGAGCGCGGAAGATTTGCGGAAGGCATCCGCTCCGGCGCGGAAGGTGTATAAAAGGCTCACCAAAACAAACAGAGATGTGCAACTGTGCGTCTCTGTTTGTCATGATTCATTATTAACTGTTTGTTATTCATTCTCTATTAAAGGAAATATATCTTTATTTCGATACTCCGGGAAATGTCCCAGAAGTCTCGGGAGATGTCCCAGAAGTCTCGGGAGATGTCCCAGAAGTCTCGGGAAATGTCCCAGAAGTCTCGGGAGATGTCCCAGAAGTCTCGGGAGATGTCCCAGAAGTTTCGGGAGATGTCCCAGAAGTCTCGGGAGATGTCCCAGAAGTCTCGGGAGATGTCCCAGAAGTCTCGGGAGATGTCCCAGAAGTCTCGGGAAATGTCCCAGAAGTTTCGGGAGATGTCCCCGAGTTCAGCAAGGGCTATGTTTGCGACGCGAATAACAGTAGGCGTTCACGCTTACATAAGTATTCCTTGAAATATACAGAACTGAAGTCTTGATTTTAATTGCGCGTAACGAGACATTACGCGCAGCAAAGAGGATAGAACCGTGTAGACAAAGAAAAAAGCCCCCGAAAACGGGGACTTTTATCAGTTATTAATAAATTAAAGTGTGGTTATCAGCGAAGAAAGAACCGCACTATTCAGTCATCTTACCGCTACCTTTATCGCTTTACCGTCAACTCTGACAATGTAAATGCCACTTTGCAAAACCGGTATTGCCTGCCAGTCGGAGGTGATGATGCCGCTTTGCAACGTTTTTCCAATCAGGTTGATGACGGCGAAACGGGCGCCCACCGGCGCATGGCAGATGGTAATCTCTCTGTCGAAAGCATACACCTGCATCGCGTTGTACAACTCTCCGTCGATACCGCTCGACCTGCTAATGGTGACGGTTACGGCGCTGAGCGTGGCAGCGAGCGTTTCGGCGTCGGTGTGGGACAGTGAAGTAAAGTTGTTTAACAGACACTGTACCAAGTCAAGCGTGGCAACATTGTCGCTCACAGTCCAGAGCGACGGGCTGTTTTGCAGCGTCGCCGTGCCGCCGGCGCTCAACGTGCCTGTCAAGGTGAGCTGTCCAAGACGCATCCTGATTTCCGTATCGCTCGCAGTCGCTAAAACATCAATCCGGGCGCTGCTTGCCGTAATGTTCGTCAGCGTTACCTCAGGTTCTGATGTATCTGTGCTGTAAACTTTCAGAGTGTAGGTAGCAGAAGTATAAGAGTACGGATAAATTACAATATAATAATCATCAACCTCCCAGCAGTCTATTTCGACTTCTGTTCCCTCTTCTATCGGACAATCGGGTGATTGAGCGAATCCGCCGTCTCCGTCAGGTACATATACCGTGTAACGGTATGCATAGCCATAAGCATAAGGCGTCAATTCAATTTGTATATCATCTCTATCTCCGTGATATTTCCACGCTTTTACATTTCTATAGTCTGTTTCACCATAATAACTGTCATAGAAACCTACGAGCGGGTCGTTGTCGGTAATTGTTCCGACACTGATATATGGCAGGTTTGTGATGGTTGTTACCAGACTTGCGTTGCTAAGCAGTTCGTTAATGGAGAGCGCTCCGTCGGGTACGACATCAATGTCAAGGTCTTCCGGCTCGTCGCTTGTGTTCCACAGTTTGAGGTTGTAGAGATAATATGCGCCGGGGGTTACATCTGCATAATCCGAAATAATAACGATGTAATATTCGCCTGCTTCGACATTTTCCTGACTGATATTATCATCTTCGCCGTCAAGGAGAGCCAGCAACTCATAGTTATTGTCAGTCTTTTTATAAAGCAACCCCAAACAGTTGCTATTACTGCGCACGCGCACATTGATACCGCTGTTGATAGCAGGAATGGTTATTTTGTAAGCTTCCCCGGGCTGCGTAAGAGTGATGAATATGTCGGCTTCTGCCGCGCTCTTGCCGGAGACGTTATCGCCTGCTGTTGGCGATGAGCCCGATGGGGGGTCTGGTGTGACCGGTGTGTCGTCGCCTCCAAAATCCAACGGAATCTGAAGCTGTACCAACTGCGTCTTGCCGGGTGTAATTGTATCCACCCTGTTGTAGGGCAAATCCGTAGTATAGCTTATGTTTGTCGCCTGGGCGCAGAGCTGCGGCAATGTTATAACGGTTTGCGTGGCAGTTTTCACCTCTAAGTTAAATGAGTATGCCGCTGGAGACAGATGCCCAAAAATTCCCAACAAGACACGCACCGTGCCGCTATCCAAAGGAATATAAGTAAATTGTCCTTCCATCGATTGCGCTTGCAGCATATCGTCATAGATATTTCCGCTTAATACACCACCTTTAAGTATGATAAAGCTGCCGCTTGTATACTCGTTACCTTCGGAATAGGTACTGATATTTGTAAAGTTGTACTGTTTGCCCTGTTCCACCTGCAAGGTATAGCCGACGCCAAGAAGATACTCTCTTTCTTCAACCTCCTCTATGGCAATCTCAAAGTAGGTGAGATTGTCGGCAATGGTTGCCGTGCCGGTAACGGCGCCGGCAGAGAGCGCCAGATACGGTATCTTTGTATAGTCGGTAATATTGGCAAGCGAAAACGCTTCTATTTTGATATGTCGGGAAACAGTCTCCCATCTGTAATTATTCATTTGCAAAATATACGTTCCCGCTTCCAGCACGCCTGAACCGTTGCTAA
This sequence comes from Prevotellaceae bacterium, assembly GCA_031270565.1. Taxonomy (GTDB): domain Bacteria; phylum Bacteroidota; class Bacteroidia; order Bacteroidales; family Paludibacteraceae; genus F0058. The sequence goes on along the minus strand of JAISXJ010000135.1, from coordinate 14,727 downwards.
GATAATTGGTAAATCCCTTTTCGGTCATTTGCCCTATCCAGAAATCACCGTTACAAGTTACGGATACAAGCTTTTCTGAGGTAAGAACAATCTTCTTATAGACAGAACTGTTGGCAGGAATTTCCAGCGTGGCTTCGTAGTCCAGAGTAATGGTCTCCCACGGCGAAAAGGATACGCCAAATTCAAAGGTGTAGGGAACAGGTGTTATTATATATGTTTCAGTCTCACTATCCCAGCTATCGGAGAATACTTCCTCTTGGTTAATAAGAATATAATATGTACCTGCTTGCTCTATGTGTATTTCCATACTGTCGTACATCACGCCTGACGTCAGATAGTTTTCGATACTACTGCCACCGATATATTCGTTCGTTTCGTTGTAAACAGTGAAGCGCACTGACGGATTAGGCCAAATGTTGTCTCCCTCTACGGCAGGCACGCCTGTTTTTATCTTCAGCGTACCGATATCATTTACGGTAAATTGCAACATTTTGTTGCCGTAAGCCGTAAGGGCGGGAGCGCTGAAAGGCAGTGTAATGGTCTGCGGTGGTAGAAAACTTAAACTGTAATTAATATCCGTTTCATCTTCGTTGTAGACAACCAAATAGTAAGTACCCCGTTCACAGACAACGGATGTTGAGCCGAAAAAATTGGCTACAATGTCGCCGTATTCATCGTAGAGTATCACCGGCATCTTGTCCTTTGCGGTTGCGGTTGAGGTGGTAGAAATGTTTACAATGCCTGTGGCGGTTAGATTAAACGTGAAAACCGACTTAAAGAAAGGGGAGAGTGTACCGTTGATAGTACCATCGGACTGCGAAACAGCTGTCGGCGTGCCAATGGAGAAATCGACCGTTGCGTTTGTCGTATTGCTGCTAACGCCTAAATAATAATGTCCGCTTTGCGGTAGAAACAGCCGTGCGGTATCGTTTGTTGCACCCGGATAGATAATACCAATATCTGTACTGTTCCCATGCAGGCTCTGCGATGAGGAGAATATAAGATATTCTTCTGTTGCCAGCGGGGAATATATATCCAGTATTGTATTGTTGCCGGTGGTGGTAAACTCAAGGATTTGCACATCTTCTTCGCCGGCAAAAGTCAGCGGCGTATTGCCCGGAATGGTAATCGCCGTAATGGTTTTGGTCGCTTTGGTTACTGTAAAATTGCACCACAAGAAATTGTCGTCTTCATTGTAACCGCCATCAGAGACGAGCAGATAATAAGTTCCCGGCTCAAATATTCCTGTGATTGACGGCGAATAGCCGTATATGGATTCCGTATCCTTGAACAGTGAGCAATACACAGAAACATTGGGCACGGAATAGTCACTGCCGGAAAGCGCTATCTTCGACACTTCGTCCAGAACAAATTTATAGGCAAATACTCTGTCAGAATAATCATTGCGAGCCTGCCCGTTGGCAAAGTTCAGCGTGGCGGAGAAGGAATCACCGGCATTGAGAATGTCGATAATTGTCAGGTCCTCCATCTCGTAGGGAATTCCAGGCGATGGCGGCGGATCGACAACAACATCACCGAGGCGGTTTACTGCTTTGGGGTTAATCACTTTTGCCGGATGCTGTTGAGAGACCGGCGAATGTTTAATAAAAGGATTTTGAGCTACTGCATTGCTGACAGTGCAGAAGCATACTGCTACCGTAAGGGCAACAAAAAGAAAAGATTTTTGTTTCATAAAAAATACGTTTTAAATTAATTGATAGATATAATTAAGTTGTCAGTTGTCAGTTTTTTGCGCCTTTGTGTATTCCTTGTGTCTTTGTGGTAAAAATAATTAACCGCAAGGCACGCAATGCTTGTCCCGCCTTAGCGGGAGGGTGCAATAACAGACAACGGCAACCCTCCCGACCATTCAGGAAGATTGCCGTTATATATGTATATGGCAAGGAAACGCAAAGAAACTTCGCGCTGTAAACCGTCAAATAAAAAAAAACTAAGGTTTTGTTAATCCCTTGAATACAAGGAGTTAAGATGAATATAGGGGGGGGGCTTTTGTAACGAGCTTACTTTTAGCCGGTTAAACCGTCTAATCTGAAAAAAAGGTGAATATGGAACCCCAGATGTAAGCATCGTTTTGTATTGATTTTAGATGTGAACAATAACGGCGGCAAAGATAGTACTTTTTTAGTGAATAGTGAAAGATGTTGCAATATTAGCCTGTTACGGCTTTTAATTTTTCACAGGATTAACAGGATGTTCAGAATAATGATTTTTTTATTATTCACCACTAACTACAAACTAAACTCTACTAACTACAAACTAAAAGAAGTATCTTTGCGCCTGTTTTTTGGTACGGGTATTGCCTTATGGCAGATTTTAAAAGTATCCGTATTAAATGATGGTTATTGTTGCGCAGACAATAATGAGCCATATCACAATTTCATTATTTCATTCATCAGTTATGACACAAAGAAGAGTTCGCGTGCGTTTTGCACCATCGCCCACAGGCGCTCTGCATATAGGCGGGGTTCGTACGGCATTGTATAATTATCTGTTTGCTAAACAGCATGGTGGCGATATGGTGCTTCGCATCGAAGATACCGACAGTGCGCGGTTTGTACCGGGTGCGGAAGACTATATTATTGAATCGCTTGCGTGGCTTGGCATACAATTCGATGAGGGCGTGTCGTTTGGGGGCAAGTACGCACCCTACCGTCAGAGTGAACGTAAGGAAGTTTACCAACGCTATGTGAAGCAACTTTTGGATGCCGGAAAAGCCTATCTGGCATTCGATACTCCGGCGCAACTCGAAGCCAAACGCGCCGCCGTTCCTAATTTTCAATACGATGCTTCCACACGTGCAGAGATGTGCAATTCGCTTTCTCTCTCCGCAGATGAGGTCTCTGAACGGCTTGCCCGTGGAGAACAGTACATAGTGCGTGTCAAGATTGAGCCGCACGAGGATATTGTTGTTCACGATTTGATACGTGGCGATGTGCATATCCAGTCCACTATTTTGGACGACAAAGCGCTTTACAAGTCGGCAGATAACTTGCCGACTTACCACCTGGCAAATATCGTGGACGACCATTTGATGGAGATTTCGCATGTCATTCGTGGAGAGGAGTGGTTGCCCTCTGCGCCATTGCACGTGTTGCTCTATCGCTATTTTGGGTGGGAGGAGACGATGCCTCAATTTGCGCATTTGCCGTTACTGCTCAAGCCTGATGGCAACGGTAAACTCAGCAAACGCGACGGCGACAGGTTAGGGTTTCCGGTTTTTCCCATTGAGTGGCATGACCCCGGAAGTGGCGAAAAATCATCGGGATACCGCGAAGCCGGTTATCTCCCCGAAGCAGTTATCAACTTTTTAGCGCTGCTTGGCTGGAATCCGGGAACCGATCAGGAACTTTTCACAATGGATGAACTGATACGCCTTTTTTCCCTTGACCGTTGCAGCAAAAGCGGTGCAAAATTCGATTATGAAAAGGTTAAATGGTTTAATCATAAATATTTGCAGCAGCAAGCCAATAGTGTACTCGCGCCCTATATTGCTGCCGAACTTGCAGAACGCGGCATTGCATCGTCGCCACAAAAAATTGTTGCCGCCATTGGCGCCATAAAAGAGCGGGCAACGTTTACCGCTGACCTGTGGGAACTGTGCGCTTTTTTCTTTGTTGCTCCCGTAACATTCAACGAAAAAGATATTCAAAAACGCTGGAAAGAGGAGACGCCCGAACTGTTACACGCCCTGCTTGAAAAGTTGGAAACCATAGACAGTTTTGATGACATTGAAGCCACTGAAAATGATGTGAAGACATGGTGTCAGGCGAGAGAATACAATCTTGGTGCGGTAATGAATCCGTTTCGTCTGACTCTGGTTGGTGAAATGAAGGGACCGCAAATTTTTGTCATCACGCAACTGCTTGGGAAGCATGAAACCGTCAAACGACTGCGTTATGCGTTGGAGACAATAAAGTAATACCCCGAAATAAAGACGTTCTGACAGGGATGTTAGGTACGCCTTATTTAGAATGATTCCAAATAATGAATTTGCTGTTTTTTTTTCTGTAGCAAAATTAATCTGCTTAAATTGCTCGAAAATAAAGAACTTGACGTGCATAACCCGATTGATGTGTTATAATCAATAACATTCCGTTAATTCTCTTTAAATAAGAGTGTTGTTATCTTTCCTTTCAAACAACGGACTGTAAATGAAATATTTGCGCTTATTATTTGATAATGAGAAATATAGCGCGTGAAAAATAGCTGAAAATAGAAGTCCATTTTTTTCTCTTGTAAAACTTTCCGAAATTTGTACCCCTCAAAAAAGGAGGTAATTCTCATAATTGTTATATGTATTTTATTGTTTATTTTTCAGTTCCGAAATTGTATGATTAGCCCGAGTAATTTATGGCATAACTGTTTGACTGTCATCAAAGACAATGTTTCTGATACCGCATTTAGAACATGGTTTGAACCGATAGTTCCCCTGAACTTTGAAAACAGCGAATTTGTGTTGCAGGTGCCAAGTATGTTCTTCTACGAATATATTGAGGATAAATATGCAGACCTGTTGCGTGCCACCTTGAACAAAGAGGTTGGAAGCAGCACAAAGTTGCTGTATCGTGTAGTCGTGGATAAAAGCAGTGCGTGCACCACAGATGTGCCGACGACAGACTTGAAGACAGAGCAAAAAACGCCGAAAGTCTTGACGCCGGAACAGCCATTACTGCAACAGGCTGCGTCGCGGGATTTTGATTCGCAGCTCAATCCGGCATACAATTTCAACACATTTATCGAGGGCGACAGCAATCGTCTGGCACGTACAGCAGGTATCAGCATTGCCAACAGTCCGAAAACAACCATCTTTAACCCTCTGTTTGTCTATGGGCAGTCGGGAGTAGGAAAGACCCATCTGGTTCAGGCTATTGGCGTACAGACAGAACAGATGCATCCCTCAAAAAAAGTGCTGTATCTGTCGGCTCACCTGTTTCAAATGCAATATACCGATGCCGTCCGGCAAAATACCACGAATGATTTTGTTTCCTTTTATCAAAGCATTGATATGCTGATTATTGATGATATTCAGGAATTTATCCATAAGGAGAAGACACAAAATACGTTTTTTCATATTTTTAATCATCTGCATCAGCACGGTAAGCAAATTGTGTTGACCTCCGACCGTGCGCCCGGCATGCTGCAGGGTATGGAAGACCGGTTGCTTTCGCGGTTTAAATGGGGGCTGTCTGTTGAAATCGAAGAGCCTACAGCAGCGTTGCGCAAGGCAATCCTGCAAAGTAAGATACACAAAGACGGCTTGTCTGTTGACGAAACGGTGGTAGATTATCTTGCCGAGCATGTAACCGACAGCATACGTAATCTGGAGGGTGTGCTGGTGTCGCTTTTGGCTCATTCAACGCTAAATAACGAACGGATTAATTTGCAATTAGCCGAAAAAGTAATCGACAGAGTCATGTCAATGTCCGCCTCGAAAAAGGTGATCACGGTAGAGAAAATACGTGATTTGGTGTGTGACTACTACAATCTGCCCATTGACGCTCTGATGTCGTCCACACGCAGGCGCGAGGTTGCACAAGCCCGTCAGGTTGCGATGTATTTGGCGAAACAGTTTACCAAAAATTCGCTTTCATCCATCGGAAAAACCATTGGCAATCGCGACCATGCTACGGTTATGTATGCCTGCACCGTCGTGAATAACCTGATTGATACCGACCAAACGGTGAAAATGGATATTAAATGCCTCGAAGAGCAAATCAAATTTTGAGCGCCATGCGCACCCAACACCAAAGCCCCGCAAGGGGCTTTTTGTTTGGCTCTGAAGATGATTTTTGTATTAGGATGAACCGCGACCTAAGAGCCAAGAAATGCACGAAAACACGAAAAACGGCTATGTCCCTGTATGGCACGGAATGCCTGACGGCGTTCATTATTTATTATTCACTGAAAACTGAAATCTAAAAAAAGGCATACCTTTGTCGGCGCAATACTAAAAACCGGTACAGAATTTAAAACAATAAAGTAATGCATTCCAAAGAAGAAAAACTTATGGCGTTTTCCCGTCTGCTTGATGTTATGGCGGAGTTGCGCGAAAAGTGTCCATGGGACAGAAAACAGACTTTCACCTCGTTGCGAAACAATACCATCGAAGAGGTTTACGAACTTGCAGACGCCATCTCCAAAGGCGATCTCGCCAATATAAAAAAAGAACTTGGTGATGTCCTGTTACACGTCGTATTTTATGCGCAGATGGGCAGCGAAAGCAACGATTTTGATATAAAAGACGTTTGCGATACGCTCACCGACAAACTTATTTTCCGTCATCCTCACGTCTATGGCGACGTTCAAGCCGATACGGCTACCGAAGTAAAAGAGAATTGGGAACAGCTGAAGTTACACGAAAAAAACGGTAATCGTTCGACGCTTGCAGGCGTGCCCGATGCTTTGCCGGCATTGATTAAGGCTACCCGAATTCAAGAAAAGGCGTGCAACGCAGGCTTCGACTGGGAAGAACGTCATCAGGTGTGGGAAAAAGTGCAGGAGGAGATTGCCGAATTTCAGCACGAAATAGATTGCAATGACGCCGAGGGGATGGAAGCCGAATTTGGCGACTTTTTCTTCAGCATGGTCAATGCCGCCCGCCTCTACAATATCGACCCTGAAAATGCTCTGGAACGCACCAACCGTAAATTTATCCGTCGCTTTAACGCGCTTGAAGCAAAAACCACCCAAAAAGGCATTCCTCTGAAAACCCTTTCCCTTGCCGAGATGGAAATTCTGTGGAATGAAGCCAAAGCCGAAGAACGTGCCGAATAGCGTATTCCGATTGGCTATTCGTTATTTTTAAATAAACAGCATCACGAAAAGGTAGATTAGCGCCGCCAACAGGGCGCTAACGGGGATTGTCAGAATCCATGCCACGAGCAGATTGCGCGTTACGCCCCAGCGAACAGCCGAAAGGCGTTTGGTCGCCCCAACTCCAATAATCGCTCCGGTAATGGTGTGCGTGGTGCTGACGGGGATTTTTAACAACTCCGTCAGATAGAGCGTAAACGCTCCGGCGGTTTCGGCAACCACGCCCTCAAGAGGTGTTACTTTGGTGATACGCGACCCCATCGTCTTGACAATTTTCCACCCTCCGGACATCGTTCCCAGCGAAATGACCGTAAAACAGGCAAACGGCACCCAGATGGGCAATCCGTCAATGCTGTCAATGCTTATGCCGATGCCAAGCGGCTTCGCCGCAATCATTGCGGCAGCTATGATGCCCATCACCTTTTGAGAATCGTTCAAGCCGTGTCCGATGCTGAAAAGCGCAGACGACACCAGCTGCAACTGTTTAAACCAACTGTTTGCCTTATACGGATTCGCCTTACGGCAGATTTTCATCACCAGAATAGTGAACACCCACGCCATAAGCATTCCTATCAGCGGCGCCAGAAAAATAAAGCCCGCAATCTTGGCTATGATGCCAACGTGTATCGACTGAAAGCCGCTTGCCATTATCGCTGCTCCCGCAAAGCCGCCTATCAGCGTGTGGGACGATGAAGAGGGTATCCCAAGCCACCACGTGAGCAGATTCCAGATGATTGCCGCTATCACGCCCGACAATATCACCGGCAGGGTGATAAATTCTTCAAATACGGTTTTCGATACCGTATTGGCAATGCCAAATTCCCCAATTACATATTTGGCAATAAAAAAGGCGACAAAATTGAAAAATGCTGCCCACAACACCGCTTGAAACGGCGTTAATACTTTTGTCGATACAATGGTGGCAATGGAATTGGCAGCATCGTGAAACCCGTTGATGAAATCAAAGAGCAGGCATAAAACGATAATTGTAATCAGTAATACCATTCTTTTTTTCTCCTTTCAGTTGTTTGGTACAAAAAAATACGCCAACTCAGGCGTATTTTACAATAATGGTTTTAATAATTTTTCCAACATACTCGGCAGCATCGGTGGTCTTTTCGAGTTCAAACATAATCTCTTTCACCTTCAAAACCTCAATAGCATCGGTTTCGTCCTTGAAAAGTGTGATAATAAAATGTTCGTAAACGTCATCGGCTTTATTTTCGATGTCGTGCAATTCGCTGCAAAACTCCCTGATTTTCGTAGCGCTCTGTTTCAACACGTGCAGTTCATCGACGGCTTTACCGATGCAAATAGCGCCCTCCTTTATCAGTTGCGCCAGTGTCAGTGCGCCTTCCGGCATCCTTTTGGGATTGTACAGAGCGATGCGTTTGGCGCTGCTGTTGATTCCGTCCGTTACGTCGTCCAGCAGATTTGCCAACTGATGAATGTCCTCACGATCAAAGGGCGTTATAAATGTTGTGTTCAACTCGTCGAAGATTTTGTTGGACAACGCATCGCCCGCACGTTCTTTCTCTTTTATCATCTTGTAAAGTTCCACCTGAGAAGCGTGGTCATCGGTTTGAGCGCAGTCAATCATTAAATCCGATGCTTCGAGCAACACATTGGACATGTTTTTCAGTAGTGGAAAAAACTTTGGCTCTTTTGGGGAAAAGCGGCTAAGAAGGGAATTGTTCATTGTAAAACTTTTTTGTTAAATGATTTTTATGCTGTCAAAGGACTTGCAGCGCATTTTTACGGTGTGTCGTCGTATTGATGCAACGGCGCTTTGACAATCCGGCGACAAAGGTAAAACGATAATGTGTAGTTTATGTGTCAGACATGTTACAATTCTATGACAATTTTCCATTCACCAAAAACAGATAACTAAAAAGGCGTATCTTTGCAGCGTTTTATTATTTAATGCGATAACAGTAAAATTGAAAAGAATGAAATCAATAACAAAGATTTTTGCTACTGTCAGTCTGATTTTGGTTGGCGCACTCGCTTTTTATGCCTGTAACAACTCGCCTGTAAACAGAATTATTGACCCGAATGAGAGCAACATTCCCGAATTAATCATTACAGAATACGATGGAGGCAACGCAGAGTGGGTTAGTGTTCAAAAAGGGACAAGCGCCGATGGCAAAATAGCGGATGCCAAACAGGACAGGAACGATATCCGGCAATCGAATGATACGCTCTATATTCAGTTGCTGCGTGTGGATAATGATACCGTGCCTTTTACTGAAACCGGCAGCTATACGGTAGTACTTAAGCACGACCAGAGAGATAAAATGTTTATCAAACTTGGGGTTAAATTTACGGACGGACTGGCTGGCCTGAAATGGGGCAGTTGGATGGCGTGGGCTCCACAGAACAAATAAATTGAAAGCATTTCCGCATAAGCGGCATAAAAAATAACAGCGTTGCTTCCGGAGACAGGAGCAACGCTGTTATTTTCATGTATAAAATTCAGACTTACTTTCTCACACAACGTACGCTGTGACCTGCAGCACGAATGGCAAGTTGCGAAGAAGACAGGAGTGTACTGTGCATATTAAATACACGAACATATTTGTCGCCGGTATTAAATCCACCTGCCGGTAAATTGCCTGCAACCGTACTGCTCCAATAGTACCCGTTTACAGAAACGCCTTGAGAACAAGGGTTAGGTTTGGAACAACCCGGTGTAACTGCTTCACCATTGGAGGCAGCGCGCCATCCTGCGGCAGGAAGAAACATAAGCGCTTCAGGAGCATCATCTTCGTGGAGTGCACTGGTGCCATCGATATCATAACTTCCATCAGAATTTGTATATTTAGGATCAGCGGCATTCCAGTCTGTCGTACGGTAAAGAACATAACCGGCAGGATCCCTATCACTCAACTGCATCCCTGGCCATGATTCCAGACGACATCCTGATGAAGAACATAGAACTCTTACCCATGTTAAACCATGAGAGGTATGTACAACACTTCCTTTCCAATCGGCTACACTAAAACCTGTTACCTCACGAGTTTGTGCCTGTACCGAAGTTATATCCACGTATTGGTCCTTATTCGGTATGGAAGGATCTGCGTCAGCAATCAGAAGCCGTTCCCATTCATCTATAGTCGGCACGCGAAATCCGGCAGGGCAGGGATTGTTTTCAGGAATATCCCAGTTTGTATTATGATAATATTTACCGTTATACAGGATCCCGCCATCAGGGTCATCCTGTGGCTCTGTTCCTTCGCCGTTACCCCAAAGATTATCCATTTTTGGATCGCGCCAATCAAAACCAGCTGCACTATTACTTTTGATAAAATGTCCATATTTCTGATCTTCAGCCATTTTATCGTAAGAAGGATAGGTGTCATCTTCTATTTGTCCGGAGATAGCATTCAAAAATGTACTTCCAATCGGATTTATATTAGTAGTAGTGTTATTTCCGCCATAAGGAACGGCATCGCGTTTTTCGTGTCCGTCAGCAATACGTCCCCACTGGTAGAGGTCACCGCAAATGGCAGATATAAATTCGTTCATATTATGCGTCATCATATATTGCATCTGCTTTTTGGGCGTGTTCAAAGTTGGGTCTGCGCCGAGATTGTACGTCATAAAATAAACCGGAAGCTGGCCAGGTGTTTGAATTTCAATACAAGAAGCCAGACCGTCGCTTCCGCCGATGTAATTCCATTTGTTACCGTCCCAGACATAAAGACCGTCTCCGTTTGGATGGAGACATTCATTTGTGCTGTAAACCATCATCCCCGCCAAGTCTCCTTTTTTTGTGTCGTGATTAGAGGCTTCAATGCCGGGAAACACATCGGCGGAAACGTCGTACGGAATGGCGTTTAAGTTGGTAATACTTACATTTGACAGCAGCAATCCACCTTTGTCGCCGCTACTGCTGTTTAAATCAAGGATAGTTCCTGCTTTAGGCAGGTCGCTGCCGCCAATAGTTACCTGCGCCGCAGAAAATGAAGCGACGCTTAAAAATGCTGCTGTAAGCGCAGCGAAAAGAAATGTTTTTTGTTTCATAAATAAAGAATTAAGAGCCTCTTCCCAACATTTTTTAGGAAAAAAGCAGGTTAGTAATAAATAAATTAAGTTGATATAAGTTGTTTTGTTTAACCTCACCCCGACCCTCTCCAAAGGAGAGGGAGAAAGAGGTGTTTTTTTTGTTTCGTGCTTTTGTGTTCTTTGCGGTAAAAAATAATTAACCACAAGGCATGTAAAGGTTTTTTGTAAGAGGCGCAATAAAACAGAACGGCAACACCTCCGAAGCTTCCGGAAGATTGCCGTTACAGATGTATATGGCAAAGAAACGCAAAGAAATTGCGCGCCATTAACTGTCAAATGGAAAAAGTCTGAGAAATTGTTAAACCCTTGAATACAAGGAGTTAAGGCAAATGCAGGGGGGGGGCTTTTGTAACGAGCTTACTTTTAGCCGGTTAAACCGTCTAAACTGAAAAAATGGTATGGATAAAAGCCCTGAAATAAGCATAATTATTTTTTCATTTTTTGATGTGAAAATCGGGGGCAAAGATAATACTTTTTTTAGTGAATAATGAAAAATGAGAAATATTTTTTAGTGAATAACGAATAGTGAATAATATTTTTTTAGTGGTTAGAGTGTAGTTATTAGTTATTCATTCTTCGTTATTCAATAGAAAAACGGCTTTTATTTTTCACAGGATTAACAGGATGTTCAGGATAATTATTATTCACTATTCACTATTCGTTATTCACTAAAAACTACACTCTAAAAACTACACTCTAATAACTATTCATTCCTACCGTATTTTTTTCAGCAGACTATATGCCTGATAGATGCCTAATTCGCCCGCCTTGCTTAAATCGGCAATGCCACTGGCGGCTTCACCGAGAAAGATATAGACCAGACCACGATTAAAATAGGCTTCTGCAAAATCGCCGTTCAACCCAATGGCGTGCGTGTAATCGGCAATTGCCAGCCGGTATTCCCCTAACAGCGAAAGTGTATTGGCACGATTATACCACGCATAACAGAACGACGGATTGAGCGCAAGCGTTTCGTCATAATCTCTGAGAATTAACTTGCCTTCATGGACGGACGAGCGGTCAATCGCAGGGATATGGAGCGTGTAATCCGTCGTTTTGGAAGGCTCTTTGGGAGTTGTCCGGGCAGCTGCGTTTGCCAGCGTAATCTCCAGCTGTTTGTAACGCATATTTGCTCGACAGAAATAGGCTAACGCGCCTGCTCCGTATGTGATAGCCGAAGAAAAATCGGCTATGGCGCTGTTCAAATCCTGAACAAGGGCATAATCAATCCCGCGTTCAAAATAGAGATTGCCGTTGTTCTCCGCTGTTTGAAGTCTGTCCGTCAGGTCATGAATCGCCTTGAAATGATAGTCAATAAGAGCGTTGGTGAGAGGTATCTCTTCCGAAACAAGTTTCAGAGCGCTGCGTTGTCTGATGGTAAGGTTAAAGAGATTGAGAAGGCTGTCATAATGTATGGTAGCATGCAGCAGATTATCGTTTTGATAGTAGGATAAGACAAAATTTCCCCGATTCTCTACCTCCACACGCCGGTTTTGTATCGTTCCCCGTAAAATATTGTTTTTGTAGCGCGTATCTTCGGACTGCGTTTCGCCGGTTGCAAACAGTTTGGCGCGTTCCCGAAACGAGGCTTCCTCTTTGGCTATTTGTACGGTGGCTTCCGGCGTTTTATCCTGAGGCTTGTCCTTGTTCTTTTGACGCATTTCATTGAGCGTAAAAGCTGTTGACATGTCATTGTACGCCAGCTGATGCCTGTTCAGAGCTTCGTATGACTGCGCTCTGCCATAAAAGGCGGGAACAAACTGCGAATAGTTTTCAATAATTTGTGAGAAATCGCGCACAGCTTCCTCGTGAAAACCGAGCTGCTGCGCGATGATGGCGCGTTGATAAACGGCTTCGTGCAAGTCCGGTTGAAGAGAAATAACCCTGTCGAGGTCGGCAAGGGCATTGTTGTAATCGCCCACTTCATTGCGCAGCAGAGCGCGATTCAATAACACCTGATAGTCGTCCGACCGGAGGCTGACGGCGCGGTCATAATCGGCGAGCGCTCCGCGAAAGTTCTTATTCTCATAGCGAATAATACCCCTGTTTGTGTAGTAAGAGGCATTTTGTGCGTCCAGTGCGATGGCGCGATTGTAGTCTGCAAGTGCGCTGTCGTGCTGTTGCAGCATCAACCGCAACAAACCGCGCATGCCCCACGCTTCGGGCAAAAGAGAGTCGGAACGCACGGTAGCATCCGCCACACGCAACGCACCCAAAGTGTCCCCTTTGAGCAACAGCACACGCCCTTTCTCCACAGAAAGTTCGGGAATGGAATGGGTGCGGTTAAGTAAATAATCAATGTCGGCAAGCTCGTGGTCGTATTTCTCCTGCCGGTCATATATTTCGAGACGGTTCAGGAGAAAGGTAATATTATCCGGACTAAATTCCAGCGCTTTATTCAGGTCTTCTTCGGCGTTTTCGAGTTTATTCAGATGTTTTTCGGCAAAGCCACGCGCATAATAAGCCATCGGCATAAATGGATTGCGTTCAATAACCGCGTTCAAATCGTCTTCTGCGCCGGAATAATCTTCAAGATAGATTTTGGCAACCGCCCGAAAATAATAGGCTTCCGTGAGGTAGGGTTTGGCTTTGATAACCTGATTAAAATATTGAATAGACAGCACATAATCTTCAAAATAGAGCGCATTGCGCCCCACCGAAAGCAAATGATCGGTGTTCAGTTGCGCAAACAGTCCGCAGGATGACTGCAAGGTGAACAGCAGAATGATGAGCAGTCTCTTTGACATGGACGGTTAACGGAGGGTTTCGAGAATTTGGCGGATGTTTGCCATTGTCTGGAGCGATGCCGGCAGTAATGGCAGGCGCAGACTGTTTTCTATAAGTCCCATTTCGGAGAGCGTTCCCTTGATGCCTGCCGGATTGCCGTCAACGGTAAGCTGGTGCATCAGGGGTGAGAAGCGACGGTGTATGGCGCGGGCTGCGCTAAAATCTCCCTGCAGGGCAAGATGAACCATTTGCCGAAATTCTCGGGGAAAAGCATTCCCAAGCACCGAAATGACCCCCACAGCGCCTAAGGCAAGCATGGGAAGGGTCAGGGCGTCATCACCGGAGATGACCTGAAAGGATTCCGGCGCGTGCTGCAATATCTCATTTATCTGCGCAAGATTCCCCGACGCTTCTTTGACAGCCACAATATTTTCAAAATCTTCTGCCAGTCGGACAACCGTTGACGCTGCAATAGTAACACCGGTTCTTCCGGGAATATTATAGAGAATAATCGGTAGTGACGTTGCTTCGGCGATGGCTTTGTAATGCCGGTAAAGTCCCTCCTGCGACGGCTTGTTATAATAAGGCGCAACCGACAGGATAGCGCTGATTGCCGAGAGACCGGCTGCAGGCAGGCTTTCGACCACATGACGGGTATCATTTCCGCCGATGCCAAGTACAACCGGCAGACGACCGGCTACCCTATCCGTTACAAATGAAACGATTGTTTGACGCTCGGTCTCGGAGAGTGTCGGCGTTTCGGCGGTGGTGCCGCACAGGACTAAATAATCGGTTTGGCTGGTGATATGGCGCTCTACTAACCGTTCCAGTGCGTCAAATGAGACAGCGCCGTCACGGGTGAAAGGTGTGATAAGGGCTACGCCCATACCCGTAAATTGATGATTCAACATAAGATTAATCGTTTCTTATTAATTTAATTTACGGCGCAAAGGTACTTCTGTTAGTTTGTAGTTTTTAGTGAATAACGAATAGTGAATAGTGAATAATATTTTTTCGGGCTTGTGCCGAGCGAAAGTCAATGTTACGTTGTCCTGAAAGGACATATTTTCATAACCGCAGGTCAGCGACCTGCGGAAA
>JAISXJ010000195.1 GCA_031270565.1 Prevotellaceae bacterium | reverse complement strand
TATTACGAGCCAGTCCTATAGCTCAGTTGGTTAGAGCGCCACACTGATAATGTGGAGGTCGGCAGTTCAACTCTGCCTGGGACTACACATTAAGGATTGAAATCTATCAGTCAATCAGTTACAAGGGGGATTAGCTCAGCTGGCTAGAGCACCTGCTTTGCAAGCAGGGGGTCAACGGTTCGAATCCGTTATTCTCCACATTGGAAAAAAAATAAAAAATGAACAGTAGAAAGTGGTTATACAGTGTATAACTGCTTTTTGCCGTTTTGTGGAGGCTAACTCGTTCTTCAAGGCACTATGAAAAAATGTTGCACGCGCAAGTTCTTTTTGTTAAGTTACATAATTAAATAACAGCATTAAATTATAAATTGTTTATTGTGAATAATAGAAATTTTAAACTGTCCTTTATCAACAAAACGGGGAATTCCGAAGAGTTATTGGGATTAAACTTTTTTAAAGCATCAAAAACCAACATTCCGTACTATATGATGTTTGATATTAAGACAATAACACTCGCAAATGGACATTCTCGTATTGTTTTATTGGCTTGGGTTATTCTTGATGAAAAATTTGGGTTGATAAAAGAGGAGTCTTTTTATCTGAATCCGGGCAAACCAATCCCTGAAGCAGTCGTAGCCTCTCATCATATTACAGATGAAATTGTAAAACAGTATGCCAAACCTCATGTTGAGATTTTTGCGAAATTCTATGCGGATTTAAATAATATTAAGTGGTTAATTGCTTATAATTATTGGAATTATGTACATATAATCGGCTCTGAAACAAAAAAAATAAAATCAATACTGACAAACATTCCTTTTGTAGATACATACAGATATACAGAGTGCTGTACAATGCGCGAAGGACACAGTTACTGTAATATACCTTTCTCTGAAAAAAGATATAATAGTCTTACATTGGAGAGACTTGCCGTATTATGTGGCTTGAATATAACCAACGCATATCATGACGTTCTTTGCAACGCACTGACAACCGCAAAATGCTTTGAAGTTATGGTAAGAGACAACCATATAAAAACAGGGGATGCGATGTTGCAGATAGATAGAAGTATAGCAAGTTTGGATCAACATTTAATGCAGATAAAGGAACAAGATGCCCTTAACCAAAAGATTGTAATAAAAGGCTCTTTTGGCGACAATTTTACGGCATTTGATTTTGAGACCTCCTCCCATGACCGAATGCCCTGCCAGCTCGGTATAGTTGTTGTTCGTAACGGCGAAATTGTTGAAGAAAAATGCTGGTTAATCCAACCACCTGAAAATAAATATGATTCGCATTTTTCAAAAATACACGGTATAACCGCAAAGAAAACTTGTAACTGTCAGGAATTTGATGCACTTTGGCCTGAAATTCGACCATATTTTGACCAAGAAAAGATGGTCGCGCACAACGTTTCTTTTGACAGAACTGTACTTGAAACAGCCATTGCCCATTATAAGTTGGAAAAAGTTCATGTAAAGGCGTTTTTATGTACAAGCACAATTTTGGGAAAAGTACGTTTGGACAATGCTGCAACACAACTTGGTATAGATATTGAAAATCATCATAATGCGTTGTGTGATGCCAGAGTGTGCGCACAAATTTGTATAGTAGCCGCCAAAAGCACAGATAGCGCCCCCCCAGAAGAAACGCATAAGAGAGCCGTGCCAGTGTTTTATTTAGATAAAAACCGATCCATTTCAAAGGATGCAAAAATTCAAGATTTATCAATCGTAAAAAATACAGATACCATATTTTATAAAAAACGGGTTGTGATAAGTGGCGTATTTGAATCCTTTCCAGTCAGGAACGACTTGGCACTTTTGCTCAAAAAATTAGGAACAGATGTCAACGGTGCATTGTCTAAAAGGACAGATCTGCTCATTATTGGCGATGATTTCGGACCCAAAAAGATGGGACAGGCGGAGCAAATAATAGCCGCTGGCTATCCTTTGAAAATAATGAACGAAGAAGACCTGATAAGAGAATTAAACAGTATAAATACCCTCTAATTTTTCAAACAAATAATATAACCACATAACTATCTGTAAAATAAGGGGGGGGTATTTTGCGTTTTGTGTCCCGTATGGGACAACATTTTATTCTTCATTATTTCTATTATGTCCGAATGTTGGATGATTTTTTTATACCTTTGAGCCTTTAATTTTTGCAAAGGTGAGGCATTTTTCCTGTATAATAAAACGATTGAAAAGTAATTCACAGCATCACAAAATCATTACTGTCAATAGATGAACACTATTATTCTGGGCATCGAATCTTCGTGTGACGACACCTCTGCGGCAATCGTTTGCGATGGTATTTTACTGTCGAATGTTACCGCCGGTCAGACGGTACACGCGCTTTATGGCGGGGTTGTTCCCGAACTGGCTTCGCGTGCACATCAACAAAATATTATTCCCGTAGTCGATGCGGCGTTAAAACAGGCGGGCATTGACAAATCTGCCATCAGCGCGGTGGCATTTACACGGGGACCCGGACTGCTGGGGTCGCTGCTGGTGGGAACGTCCTTTGCCAAAGGTTTGGCTGCCGCACTGTCCGTGCCGCTGATTGATGTAAATCACCTGCAAGCGCACGTACTGGCTCATTTTATTCAGGAACGGAACGAAAAACCGGCTCCGCCCCGTTTCCCGTTCCTGTGTCTGCTGGTTTCGGGAGGCAATTCTCAAATTATTCTGGTGGAAGATTATGACCGTATGAAAATTGTTGGACAAACCATTGACGATGCCGCAGGAGAAGCGTTCGACAAATGTGCCAAAGCGCTGGGATTGCCCTATCCGGGAGGTCCGCACGTGGACAGGCTGGCGCATCAGGGAAGTCCTCTCTTCTCCTTCAACAAGCCCACTCTGGCGGGCTATAACTACAGTTTTTCCGGATTGAAAACCTCTTTTCTCTATTTTCTGAGAGACAGGTTGGCAGACAATCCGCATTTTATTGAGCAGCATAAAGCCGACCTCTGCGCTTCGTTGCAGAAGGACATTATCTCCGTTCTGATGACCAAGGTGGAAGCTGCCGTTGCCGATTTTGCCGTAAAGGACATGGCTATAGCGGGCGGCGTCTCCGCCAATGCCGGTCTGAGACAAGCCTGTGTGGATTTCGGCAGGCGTAGCGGTTGCCGGATATATATTCCCAAACCTGCTTACACCACCGACAATGCGGCAATGGTGGCAATGGCTGGCTATCTTAAATATCTCAAACAGGATTTTTGCGACATAGCGTTGCCGCCTTTTGCGCGGGTGTCGATTAATTAAAAAATAACGGATACTATGAATCTAAGAACAGTGTTTACGCGTTTGAAAATAATTTTGTCCCCTTACGCGGGAATCATCCGCTTTATGGCTGCGTTACTGGTAACGCATTTTGTCTGGAAATACTCCATTATTGGAGAAGAAGATGCCAACGTTTTGCTGTTATTTAACAGGGTCGATATTTCTGCGCCCTTTTTGGCAGCCAGTGCGCACGTGGCTACGGTTGTGAATGGTATTTTGCACTTTTTCGGAAATTCCGTCGAAATGGTTGGCGACTATCTGTTGAGTTTTCCCAACGGAAACGGTATATGGATTGTCTGGGGCTGTACGGGCATAAAACAGGCGGTGATTCTCACGGTGATTTTGCTGGCAAGTCGCGGTATGTGGCAACGAAAAATATGGTTCATTCCTCTGGGATGGGTTCTTTGTTACGGCATAAACATTCTGCGCATTACCCTGCTTACCGTATCTGTAGAAAATCATGTCGATAAATTTCCTCTCCTGCATGGCCACCTGTCTAAATATCTTTTTTATCTGATAATATTTCTCTTCTGGCTCTGGTGGGAAGAAAAAATCGGACGGCATAAGGTTAGCAGCACAAATGATTAATTAATGATAGAAAGTAAAAATCTCTCTGTTATCATTTGCTTCATTTAAACAGATAGTCTCAACAGTCGATTATGTACACAGATGTAATTCTCCCTTTGCCACTACGACAAATATATACCTATACCGTTCCCGAGGCGTTGCGGGAAGTGATTGCTGTGGGAATGCGGGTCGTGGCGCCCTTTGGAGCACGCAAGCGATATACGGGAATCGTTCTGGAGATACATAACCGTCCCGTCAGGGATGGTTTGGCTGTCAAGGCAATAGAGGCGGTCATTGATGAACGTCCGACGGTCGGCGCCGAACAGTTGCAGGTGTGGCGTTTTGTTGCGGAGTATTACCGTGCCTCGCTGGGCGATGTGTACAGAGCGGCGTTACCGTCGGGACTGCAACTTGCCGAAGCCATCCCGCAGCCAAAACAGGAGCTGTTTATTCGGGCAAATTTTCCCATTGATAACGGCAACGTGCCGGATACAATTCTCGCCTCCCTCAATCGTGCGCCAAAACAGCGTAAACTTCTGTTGTCATTCGTAGAAAAAGTAGGAGAACAGACTGACGGAAGGGTCAGTCGCAAGGCGCTTCTGGAGGATGGTACGCCGTTAACGGTATTACAGGCACTGACAGAGCGCGGGTTATTTATTACGGAAAAACAACCCGTGTTACAGGCATCCGCTCCTCTGCGTCCGCCCGTATCTCTCTCAACAGAACAGCAGATTGCTTTCGACACCGTTCTGCAACAGTTCAACACCTTTAATACCGTTCTGCTGCACGGTGTAACGTCGAGCGGCAAGACGGAAATATATATTCATCTTATAAAATATTACCTTAACAGGGGACAACAGATACTCTATTTAGCGCCGGAAATCGGTCTGACAACGCAACTCACCGAGAGACTGCGTTGCGTGTTCGGCGAGAAGGTAGCGGTCTATCATTCGCGTATTCCGGAGAGAGAACGGTTAATCCTTTGGAATAATCTTCGAGAGAACAGGGGTTGTGAAATTGTGATTGGGGCACGTTCTGCCGTCTTCCTGCCATTCTCCTGTCTTGGACTGGTGATTGTGGATGAAGAACACGACGCATCCTACAAACAGTCCGACTCCGCGCCTCGTTATCACGCACGGAATATTGCGCTGGTAACGGCAAGCATCTACGGCGCCAAAACACTGCTCGGAAGTGCGACGCCAAGTATTGAGACTTATTGCCTCTCCGTGCAGAAGCGTTACGGTCTGGTGGAACTGCATCAGCGATATGCCGGCGTGGAACTGCCGGATATCAGTGTAATCAGTCTTCCGGAAAGCTACAGAAAAAAGCGTATGAAGGGACATTTTTCTCTTGAAATGCTTGACGCTATCGCCCAAACGCTTGTACGGGGCGAACAGGTGATTCTCTTTCGTAACAGACGCGGTTATGCCTCGTATGTGCAGTGTCCGATGTGTGCGTGGGTGGCGCAGTGTCCACATTGCGCTGTAAGTCTGACTTACCATCAATCAACGCGCAGGCTCACCTGCCACTATTGCGGTCATACGGTAACGGCGCCGGATACCTGTCCGGAATGTGGCTCGGAGCTGTCCGGCTCCGGTTTTGGGACGGAGCAGGTAGAGGATGAGGTAAAGAACTTTTTCCCGGAGGCTGTCGTGCAACGAATGGATTTCGACACAACCCGTCGCAGACAATCGTTTGAACAGATTATTGACGCCTTTGAACGGCACGAGGCGGATATACTTGTCGGAACGCAAATGGTAACAAAAGGTCTCGACTTTGACCGTGTCGGACTGGTCGGGATACTCCATGCGGACAGTCTGTTGAATCACCCCGATTTTCGTGCTGCCGAACGTGCTTTTCAGATGTTCACGCAGGTGAGCGGGCGGGCGGGACGAAAACATCGACAAGGAAGGGTAATTCTGCAAACCTCTACACCCGAACATCCGGTTATTGCCGATGTGGTCGCCAATAACTACCGTCATTTTTTTGATACTCAGATGGCGGAACGGCAGGCGTTTAACTATCCGCCATACTGTCGGTTGATTCGCGTGGTGATAAGTCATCATGATGCGGCGACGCTGAATGGCGCTGCCGGTCTGCTCCGGCAGGAGTGGCAACGGCTCTTTGCGCATCGACTGCTTGGACCGGACAGCCCTCCCGTTGAACGGACAAGAAATCGCTATCATAAACAGTTTCTGCTCAAGATTGAGATTACTGCCTCGCAGAACAAAGCCAAAGAGATGCTTGAGCATACGCTCGCCTCCCTTTGCCGTCAACCCAACTTCCGGGCGCTGAAAGTCTATCTGGATGTTGACCCGGTCTGATATTATTAATTCATCAGGAATTATTTTTTTGCGGACAAAGTAAGCAGGGTATAACTATTCGGTAACAATTAGTTTAGGGAACTTCTAAAAATTGCTTTTTCTGCGTTACGCTCTTTTGGTAAAATGCTCATTTACGTTAGTAAACTCCGCTTTTACCTCAATCGCAAGCCTTGAAAAATCTAATTTTTAGAAGTCCCCTTTATATGAAGCAATATCTTGTCTATGCGTACCTTATCCATATCCACCACTTCAAAAACCATATTATGATGGGTTATTTTTTCACCTTCATCAGGAAATCCTTCGAGCTTGCAGAGCAGAAAACCCGCTACGGTGGTATAATGCGTACTTGGTTCTATAAATTCGTGTTGAAAATATTGATTGAACTCAAAAACAGTTACCGACCCGTCCACCAGAAAGGTATGTTCATCTCTCTGAATGATTTGCGGTTCATCCTTTTCGTCTTCATCGGGCAGGTTTCCAAAAAGAGCCGTCATCAGGTCATGCAATGTGATGACGCCGCGTACCGACCCATATTCGTCCAGCACAAAACCGATGTGGGTTTTACGTTTCCTGAATGCAGATAAAATATCAAATGTATCAGCATTTTCCGTCAAATAGAGCGGCTGACGCAAAATAGAATAAATCGAAAATTCCTTTTCCATAGCGTGTTTCCAAAAATCCGACAGCGTGATATACCCCTTTATATTATCAATCGACCCCGCCCCAACAGGCAGTTTCGAGTGTGTAGATATTTTGGCGTCGCTGATGATTTCAGCCGGCGTTTTTTCCAGATTAATCCATTCCAAATCGGTGTAGTAGGTCATCAGGGATTTTGCTTTCAGGTCGTTAAAGGCAAAAAGATTATCGTGTACCGCACCCTCTTCGCGTTCCAGAATACCCTGTTTTCCGGCAGTTTTAAGCATTATCCGTAACTCCTCTTCGCTCAGCAGGTCACCATCTTTACGTTTAATACCCAGAATTTTTACAATGAAATTGGTAGAGCCGGAAAGTAATTTGACAAACGGATAGACAACAATTGAAAACCAGTGAATGACAGGCGCACAAAACAGCGCCACTCTTTCGGCATGATTAATTGCCACAGTCTTTGGCACAAGTTCGCCCGCCACAATAGAAAAATAGGTAATTCCGCCGAATACGGTTATCATAGCTATTGCTCCGGCATATCCGGCGGGCACGCCAAGCGTCTGAACGAAGATTCCAAAATTAGCGCCTAACGTAGCGCCTCCGTAGGCGCCGGTTATCAGTCCAATGAGCGTTATACCAACCTGTACGGACGAGAGGAATTTTTCGGGATTGGCAGTCAGAGAAAGCACCTTTTCAGCGCGTTTACTGCCTTTTTGAAGCAGCAGTTCCATGCGACTCTTTTTGACTGAAACCAGTGCAATTTCCGATATGGAAAAGAACCCGTTGACCAGTGTCAAAAGAAAAATAATTAACAAATCTGTCATAGTTGCGGATGTTCGGCGTTGTAACCTTTTTGGAAAGTTTTTGACGCTGCAAAACTAAATGAAAATCACGATTTCTCCAAACGTGAAAACAGGGCTAATTCTTTTCTTGAGGCGCTATGAAAAGCACCAAGCACTGATAATAAAAAAGCCCCCATCACTGGAGGCTTTTCTTTGTCTGGGCGGCACTTATTCTTTCACGCACCGGACGGAAAAGCCGTGTGAACGCCAAACAGCGCTGGTATTGGCCGGATCTACGATAGAGTAGAATACTGCGACAACATCAATCGTACTGCTCCAATAGTAGCCGTAGCTGCCGGTCATGCCCACGCCACCAATGCCAGGGCCAGCGTTGCGATGTCCTGCGGTAGGCAGGAATAAAAGAGGCTCAGGAGCATCGTCATCGTGAAGAGATTTTCCTGTAAAAATCGTAGCAACATTACTATCAGTTAATCCAGCATAAACATTTCCAGTTGCTTTGGCAGCAGTCCATACCGAAGCCTTGTAAACAGCGTAACCGGTAGAAGTTACGTCGGTTGTCCAACTTTTGGAAGGAATACATTGGCCAGAGATTTTGTTGCAAACAACAGGTATCCATGTTAAACCGCTGTTAATAGTGCTGTGACCGGATATAGTTGGGGTAATATCACCGCCGGCAGTCTGAGGAGTGCCGCAGCCGTAATTAGCAAGCCGTTCCCATTCATCCTGTGTGGGAACACGCCAGCCGGCAGGGCAGGGATCGTATTGGGTTCTGACAGGCTTCTGGTAATAAGAACTGTTTGAACTATAAACACCGCCGTCAATAGCAGTACCAATTGCCACACCGTTACCCCAGAGAGCATCTGGAGCAGGACTTGTTCCTTTGTACCAGTTAGAACTACTATAGTAAAATTTCCTGTCAGGGGGTATTACATCTGATGTCTGTCCAACGACAGCATTGTCTGCTGCTCCGTCATAACGGGTGTATTCCGGTATCTTTACGGCGTGTTCGAAATCTTTACGTCCCCATTGAAAAAGACCGCCGTAAACAGTGGCGTCAAGCTTATTAAAATCATGGTTTGCCAGATATTTCATCTGCTGTTTGGCAGGGGAAAGGTCAGGATAGAGAGCCATCAGTTTATCTACGTCCGCGCCCAGATTGTAAGCCATAAAAGTAACAGCAGGCACAGGATTGGGACACGTTGGCGCAGGAACGGTTGGGTGAGGAATATACGGCTCACCTACCGGCTGCCAGTTGTCCCCGTCCCAGACAAAAACGCCAAGTCCCAAATCAATATTGGTGTTGTAAATAATTGTACCTGTCAGGGCAGTGTTTACAT
>JAISXJ010000164.1 GCA_031270565.1 Prevotellaceae bacterium | reverse complement strand
AGGGCGTCGTTTTCCGCAGGTCGCTGACCTGCGGTTATGAAAATAACGTCCTTTGGCTTCGCCGATTTTCAATTCAGGACGGCGCGCATTATTCACTATTCGTTAGGGCAACCACACAGAGTTGCACCCTACATTATTCACTATTCACTATTCTCAATTCTCAATTCTCAATTCTCAATTCTCAATTCTCAATTCTCAATTATTCACTATTCACTATTCATTATTCATTATTCACTGTTGACCGCTTTAAACAGTTCCCAGATAAGGATGCCGGTGGCAACGCTCACATTGAGCGAATGTTTGACGCCGAACTGCGGCAACTCCAGACAGCCGTCACACCGGTCGATAACACTCTGCTGTACGCCTTTCACCTCATTGCCGACCACAATGGCATATTTACAGTCGGGTGTCGCCCGAAAATCCGTAATCAGAGTACTGCCATCCGTCTGTTCTGCCGCCAGAACGGTGTATCCTCGTTCTTTCAGAGCGTCAACAGCTTGCTCCGTTCGGGCAACATAATGCCACGTAACGGTAAACTCAGCGCCCAGCGCCGATTTGTGAATGTCAGGATGCGGCGGCGCCGCCGTAATGCCGCACAAAATCACCTCTTCTACCCGATAGGCATCCGACGTGCGAAACACCGACCCAATGTTATGCAGGCTGCGCACATTATCCAACACAACCACTAACGGCGTCTTTTTGGCGCGGACAAACTCCTGCGGCGAAATACGCTTTATCTCTTCCGTCTTCAGTTTACGCATAATGTTATCTCTTTTTTCGCAGCCCAATCGACGTCGTATCATCCATACCGAACTGCACAAGCAGATGGATAAACGGTATCACAAGAAGCGTGCTTTTTAATACGTTGAACGGCATTTCTATTTGCATAAGAGGGAACAAGGCAATCAGAAAGATAAAGAGTGGAAAGTTTTTGCGTTTGATTGCCTCCCAAAAGAGAAGGAGCGTCAGCCAGACAATCAGCAGAAATCCTGCAATGCCTGTCTGCATCCAGTCGCCGATGAATTGATGATGCGGGTTGCCCAGTCCTTTTTTCAGCGCGTGTTCGTACCCCAGCTCGCCGGCAATCGCGTCAGATTCCAGCACGGCGTACATCCCGCCAATGCCCGTTCCAAGCAAAGGACGTTCCTGAATGGCATGCAGCGCCGTAACGTGCAACTGCTCGCGTGTATGGTCGTTAAGAAAAAGCGCTATCTTGTCGTGCAGCAGAATACCGGATGCAACAGCGCCAATGAACAGCACAATGGTTGCAGCAATTTGGATGTTGCGGTGTTTCCTCAGCAGCCAGACACTCCCCGACAGACACACCGCGATAATCTGCACAAATCCCGTCCGGCTTTGCGTTACAAGCGCAAGCAACAATGCTCCAAAGGCGATTAGCAGAAGGTCAAGCCACGTAACGGTGATGTTCGATTTTCTGTCGCCAAAGAGAAAAAAGCCGAATCCTACCGCAATCATACAGCTGAACGCATTGAATGTAGGGTGTAAATAGTTTGTCCATGTATAAATTGTCGCGTAACTGACTGCACCGTTTAATGTTGTTTTCTTAAAGACAAACCAGTCGGTCAAATTAAATTCCAACACCACGTTTGCACACACCCAAAACAGGAGCGATATAAAGATAAACAGCTCCATTGCCCGAAAAAATACCAGCATCATACGCCTGATATGTTCCCTCTCCAAACGAAAGAAACAGAACGCCACCGAGGTCAGGATGGGAAGATAACGTGTCAGAATATTCAGTCCGAACGGCACGTCATCCGCCCATAACAGACTGACAGCGTGTAGCACGAAATAGGCAATAAAGAGATATATTAACAGGGTGGGCTTATAAACCTTTCTTTTGTACAGAAAAAATATTCCGACGCAACAGAGAAAAAGAATAGTGCCGTTGCGACTGTACAGTATGTCATAAGCCGTACTGACCAGATAGATTGCCGTGCCGACCAGCAGCACCCTTGTCGGGATGTCGGCGCTTTTCCACTCTTTGGAGAAAACAAGCCACAGCAACGGCAGACAGATAAACAGTACCAGCAAAACAGTGTGCATGACGGGGTAAGCATCCGCCGCCTGAAACAGCCATCTGCAAAGGGCATCCGGCGCTGTTTGCGCGAAAACAATTACGACGAGACATAATATTGCCGGAAAGATGTAGCTTGACGGGGGAATGTTTTTTGTCATCATGTTTTAACGGTGTAATAATGTTTGATACAGTTCGAGGTATCGCGTCAGATGTTTTTCGTAGGAGAAAGAGCGGGCGTATGCTCTGTTTTTTTGAGCTTCCGTTGTGTCTTGCAGGAAAGCGGGAAGGTGTCGGTTAATGGTATCGCGCATATTTTCCGGATTAAAATCGTTCCAGAAGAAAGCTCTGTCGCTTCCGATTTCCGTTAAAGAGGTCTCTTTGGATGAAAAGACAGCCTTTCCAAACAGCATGGCTTCCACCACCGGCAGCCCGAATCCCTCAAAGAGTGAGGGAAACAGAAAGGCTTCACAATGGTTGTAGAGCCAGATGCGTTCTGCGTTCGTAACCTCTCCGACCAGATGAACGTTGGGCAGTTGCATATCGTTTATAGAGTGGTTGATGTAATCGGCGTATGCCGTGTTTTTCTGTCCGGCGATATAAAGTTGCCTGTCGGGATAATAGCGCATCAGCGGCAGAAGTACGTGGAAGTTCTTTTTCTTCCTAACTTGCCCAATGGTAAAGAAAAACGGCGTTGTGTCTTTCACAAAATCGGGGCGCATCTCCTGTGCTGCATCTAATCGCTCTACGCCGTTATAGATGACCTCAACGGTTTTACCGTGCAGTTGCATGTGCTTTTCAATATCCTGTTTAACAAATTCCGAGATACAGGTGATTTTATCGGCACGGTTGATTTTCTTCTGCAATCGCCGCATGTACCGTGCGACTTTCTTTGGGGTTTTTTCGTAAATAAAGTTCAGGTCGTGAATGGTCAGCAGATATTTTGTTGAGGGATAGATGCTGCGGAAATAACTCTGTTGATGTATGGCATGCCAGACATCCATACGCGGAATATGGCAAAGCATAAGTCTGTTAAACCAGTTGATACCTATATAACGCACCTGATTTCCAAACGTGCCTTTCATCTTTGAGGGCAACAGCAGATAGAGTTCATACGCTTCCGAACCGGTATAATGCTGTGCAAAATAACGTCCGTAATTCAACGCCACCTGCCCCAGCCCGCGATGGATATTCTTCAAGATAGAGAGGTCTATCAATATTCTTTGTTTCTTCATCTTAAATGGGTATAAACGTTTAACAATGCTTTGGCAATGGTTTCATCGTTGAATGTTTCGGCGTGTAACCGTCCGTCGGCAATCATGGTTTCCCGCAGTGTGCTGTCGGACAGTGTGCGTTTGAGGGCGTGGTTCATAGCCTCCGCGTCAGTTGGCGACACATAGATTGATGACTTACCTCCTGTCTCCCGAAAACAGCTGCCATCGGAGGTAACAACAGGCACACCCGAACACAGCGCTTCAAGAATGGGGATGCCGAACCCCTCGAACAGAGAGGGATAGACCATCACTGACGCCATACGATAAATAGCAGGTAAATCATCTGTCGGCACGTGATGCAAAAAGATGACCCGACCATGCAGCCCCAGTGTGTTGATAAGATTTTTCAGCGAGTGGAGATAATCGGTTGGATTGCCGACCACCACCAGAGGCGCGTCTATACCGCCCTGATGCATGGCATGCAGCGTTATTTCGAGGTTTTTACGTCGTTCGATAGCGCCTACTGTGAGCAGAAAGTCTGTCGGCAAACGGTATTTGCGTCGCACCTCGTCGAGCGTCGATGCCTCAATCGTATGCCTGAAACGATTGTCGCAACCTTGATACACGACGTCTATTCCGGCAGGGTCTGCGTCAAAGAACTCTATAAAATCGCGTTTGGTTTGCTCACTGACGGCAATTATTCTGTCTGCAACGCGACAACTATACTGATTTTTACGAATAAAGATGCGGCGATAAAGTCTGTCATACAGTTCGGGGTAGCGGATAAAAATAGCGTCGTGCATTGTAACCACTTTTTTGACCGGCAGGCGTTCAATGCCTTGCGGCAGTTCCTGACTTAATCCGTGATATATTGCAGCGCCGCATCCGGCAATCTGCTTGACACAACGCACACTGCGCCACAGGGACGGGAAAAGTTTGTCGAGCGGACTTTCGGGCGCTTCCACCGAGAAGCGTTCGGTTAATGAGAGGGGAATGGCATCTGCCGGATGAGGGTCAAACAGGATGAATTGCATTGATTCGGGAGCATAACGGCTCATCAATTGCAGCACCTGACGACTATAAGCGCCCAGCCCTCTGTGGTTATGAAAAGCGCGTTTGGCATCGAAAGCGACAATCATAAGCGTTTGGAATTATTAACCTGTTTGATAGGAAGATTGCGAATCCGGTTTGCCACAATTGTGCAAAACCGTTCATCTGCAATCTGTCAATAGCTGCGAAGATTTGCCATCTTTATCGCCGTAACGGCAGCCTCCACGCCTTTGTTGCCAAGCATTCCTCCCGCACGGTCGAGCGCTTGCTGCATGGTATCGGTTGTCAGTACGCCGAAAATCACGGGTAGAATACCCGTGCAGTTCAGTTGTGTCAGTCCGGATGTAACGCCCTGACAGATATAATCGAAATGCGGCGTATCGCCGCGCACAACACAACCGATGGCAATGACTGCCTGTACATCCTCCTCTTTTTGCAGGCGCGCCGCAGCGTATGACAACTCAAAGGCGCCCGGCACATGCATCAGGATAATGTTTTCCGGTTGCACGCCATGCTGCTCCAGCGTATGCCGCGCACCCTCACAGAGAGAGAATGTTATTTCTCTGTTCCAGTCGGCAACCACAATAGCGTACCGCTGATTGTGAAGCCACTCTTTCGGGGGCATTGTGTTGGGATTGTAATCCGAAAGATTGTGGTAGGAAGTTGCCATAGGGAGCGTTTATTTTGTCCTCTGTTGAAGAACTTTGGCGCGTTCAATGTATTTCTCAACGTCCGCTGCCTGCTGGCTTTGAGGGTAGTTATCCTTGATTTTTTGATAAACCGTTTCGGCTTTGGAATAGTCGTTTAACTCCTCGTAGATAATGCCGGCTTTTTTCAGATAGAATGGCGCAGTCAGGTCGTTATCGTACTTTGCGGCTTTTTCAAAGGCTTTGGCAGCTGCAACATAGTCGTTCAATTCCACGTAACAATCGCCCGTCAAGCCAATGGATGCAGGTGTAATGTTAACCGATTTTCTATTGAATTTCTGCAGGCAGTCCAATGCTTCTTCGTATTGACCGAGATGATAATAACAGGCGCCGGCATACAGCGCTGCCAAATCTGCTGCGCGGGTAATACTGTAACCGTCAATAATATCAAGCAGACCGTCGTTGATGCCGTCGCCATTCAGAGCGAGGTTGAACGAATCCCGCTCAAAATATTGAACGCATACAACCATTTTGTCTTGCGCTTCATTCTGTTTGGGAACAATGTAATAGTTGCGCGTCAACATCACCGCTAACACTATCAATATGACAGCGCTTAAACTGTAAAGAATAGGTTTTTGATGTTTTTCAAGAAAACGTTCCGAAGAGGACAGCGCTTCGCCCAAGTCGCGCGTATTGGCTTTGGGATTGAGAGGTTTGTTCTGTTTTTTTGACATAACTGTTAGGTTGTCGTTTGTGAATCTTTCTGTCTTTTGCCGACACATTGCCGACATTTTGTGAGCCGCAAAGGTAATGGTTTTTTCCAATATTTCAAATTGACTTTCTAAAAGGTTAATTCTTTTTTTGAGGCGCTATGAAAAGAGTTTTCAGTTTTCAGTGTCACTGCCTGAAAGGCAGGACTTGAACCGCATACAAGCGATAGCGCAGTTTGCGGAAAAAGTCGCCTCGCGAACCTGCACCTGAAAGGTGCGACAAGTGATAAAAAGTCCTGCCTTTTCAGGCAGTGCGCTCTGCTTATTTCCCTACCGCAGGTCAGCGACCTGCGGTTATGAAAGTAATGTCCCTTCAGGACAACTCACTACTAACTAAAAACTACACTCTAATAACTAAAAACTAATAACTATTCGTTATTCACAAAAAACTGTTTCCTATCTGATATTGACAGTCAACATCTTTTGGTTTTCAATGTAACCTTCAAGCCTGTCGCCAATGGCTACCATTCCAACACCTGACGGTGTGCCGGTGTAGATAAGGTCGCCTGTTTTTAGCGTAAAAAAACGGCTGACGTAAGCCACAATCCTGTCAAAATTAAAAATCATCTCAGCCGAGCTGCCGTTTTGTACCTCAATGCCGTTTTTGAAGAGTTTAAACGGGATATTATCAGGCGTTTTCAGGGTGTCAATCGGCAGGAAGTCGCTTATGGCAGCCGCTCCGTCAAAGGCTTTTGACAGTTCCCAAGGAGCGCCGTTTGCTTTCAGTTGCCGTTGCAGGTCGCGGGCGGTAAAATCAATGCCCAAACCTATATGCGTATAGTAGCGATGAGCAAACTTTTCATCAATATTCTTCCCCAAACGCTCAATACGAATGACTAATTCCGTTTCGTAATCTATTTCAGATGAAAAATCGGGAATAAAAAAAGGCTGATTGTTTCGCCGCAACGCCGAATCGGGTTTGAGAAAAACTGTTGGCGTTTTGGGCAAATTTTCACGTTGCATCTCGCTGTTGTGCGAGGGATAATTCCAACCTATACAGATAATTTTCATGACCGTTTACTCTTTTACATTTTACAAATGCAGTATGACTGATGCACGTCGGCATCAACTACGTATATAGCCCGCCATTGATGGCAATTACTTCACCTGTGATGTAGGCGGCTTGTGGCGATACCAGAAAAGCAACCAGCTCCGCCACCTCTTCGGCTTCGCCAAAACGTCCTGCGGGAATCTGTTTAGCCAACTCCGCCACGTCAAGACCTTCTACCATTTCGGTTTTGATAAATCCGGGCGCAATCGCATTGACAGTTACACCCTTGCGGGCAACTTCCTGCGCCAGCGCCTTGGTGGCGGCAATCAGTCCGCCTTTCGATGCGGAGTAGTTACACTGTCCGGGCAACCCCTTTACCCCTGACAGAGACGCCATATTCACAATACGCCCAAACCTTTTTACCAGCATCGGCTTAAGCAGAGGACGGGTAACATTATAAAACCCATCCAGACTGATGCCAAGCGTTTTGCGCCATTCGTCAGCTTCCATCCAGAGCAGCAGATTATCCTTTCGGATGCCGGCATTATTGACCAGCGCCTCAATATATTCATCGCTGTGCGCGTTTTGCCAAGTTTCGAGTGCAGTTATTGTTTCGTCGAGGTTAGAGACGTCGAAACGCAGCAATTCGCCACTGCCACCAACAGCGTTAATCTGCGCCAGCGTTTCGTCGGCAGCCGCCCTGTTTGAAACGTAATTTACTATCACATGGTAGCCTTTCCGCGCCAGCAGTACGGAAATCGCACGACCAATGCCGCGACTGCCTCCTGTTACCAAAACATTCTTCATAATCATATTATATTTTACAGTTTATAATTTGTGTGTTTATTCATAATTGTCCATTATATCCGCCGCAACGGTATCCATTCCGAGAATATGTGCGCAGGTGAAAAGGGCAGTCATCGTTACGCCCAGAACTCCGTGCAGATTGAGACTTTGTCCTGTGAGCAGCAGGTTTTGAACGGGCGTTCTGGCGGGCAGAATGGTTGTCATCGGGTTGTTCCAGTCCTTGCGTATGCCATAAGCCGACCCGTGAACGGTGCGTGTGTAATTCTGATAGGAGATGGGCGTGCTGGAAAATATGCGGTCAATGGCGCCGTGCAGTTCGGGTAAACGCGGTTCTACCAGCCTGAGCAGTTCCTCAATCTTTTGCTGTTTCATTGCCACATAGTCATCTCCGCGCCTGCCGATTTGAGTGTGTTCCCATTGTGCGACCTCCGTCCATGTCATCGGTGTAAGCAGGTCGATGTTATCAGTGAAAATGCCGCTTTCAGGCGCTTGACAACTGACCATCGCCGATTGTGCGCTGCCGCCGCCGGATGGACGCCATAAATCCACGTCAGGCGTATGTATGTAAATATTTCGGTTAAAATAGGGTAAGGTATTTGGTTTAAGTCGAATGTTTGCCGTGAAAATGCCTGCAGTATTCGGCAATGCCGTGATACGGTTACGGTAGATTTTTTTTATGCCGCCCTCATCAATCAACGCCAGCGTAGCCGCCGGATGAGCATTAGAAATAACCTGTTTAGCCTCAATTAACTCCTGCCCGTTTACTTCCACCGCCGTAATGACGCCATTCTCCACCACCAGACGTGTAACATCAGCCATGCGCCTCACCTGCCCGCCCATTGCTGTGATATGTTCCGCCAAACGATTGGCAATCTGCTGTCCGCCGCCGCGAATACGCCAGGCGCTTTGGATAAACGAATTGTTTATCTGGGCGAAAACATAAAGCGGCAACGTTTCTGCGTCAAGTTCCATTTTCAGTGATGTGCCTGAGAGCGCCTGCCGCAGAAGCGGGTCGTCAATGGTGTGTTGCAGGAACTCATAAGCCGATTTGGTAAACAGCGACGTGGAGTACACCTCGTCGGCACGGTCAGGTTTGAGGCTGTCAAAAAGATGGTCGCCAACCTTTTGTAACAGCGCAACGTATGTCTTCAGATTTTCTTTTTGACGGGGAAACTGTTCCGCAAACGTTTCAACAAACCGGTCGTGTCCTGTTGCGAAGAAAAAAGACCTGTTACCCAACACCACCTCGTCAAAAGCTGTATCATCAAGGCGTTGCCATGGCAGGTCAAGCAACCGGAAATAGGAAAACAGACGGTGCAGCGGTTGTCCGGCATCCAGACCGCCGACATAATGAAATCCCGTATCAAAGTCAACCGTTCCGCGCCGGAATGTCTGCAAACAGCCGCCTACCTGACTGTTGCGTTCCAACACACAGACATTGCGCCCGTGTCTGGAGAGCATATAGCCGCATGCCAGCCCGCCCAGACCACTGCCTATAATAATGTCATCGTATCCGTTCATTTGTTTTTCCTGCCGAATTTTTTGAACAGAGCAGACTTTGCTAACCATTTAAACAAGAACGGCTGCAAGGTGTAGGTAATAAGTACCGTTGACGCCATACCTACCAGCGTGGTCAATCCGATGGATTTGATAGCCGGATGAGAAGCGAACATAAGGGATGAAATGCTTACCATCAGCACAAACGCCGAGAAAATAATTGCCGTTTTGTGATACATCAGCAATTTGGCATACCCTCTGCGCGTATTGCCAAGCAGTCCATCCATCACATAAATGCTGTAATCTACTCCTATACCGAAAATGAAAGTAGAGATGATAATATTAATCAAATTAAACTGCAAGCCGAACAGTCCCATAAATCCCAGTACCACAAACCAGCTTAGCCCCATCGGAATAAATGCCAGCACAGCCCGCGAGAAACTGCGGTACGCCAGCAGCAGTACGAGAAAGACGAAAATGGAAGATATGTTCAACGCCGTATCAAAATCTTCATTCAGGACGGTTACCATATCGCTGGTATAATAGAACGGGTCAATCACCATCAGGTGCGGCTTTGCCGTAACGATGTCGCTCACGTGCTTCCTGTGTTCCGGGTCGATGAGTGTTGATGTAAAAATCAGATAGGCGCTGTCGGCGGTGTATTCGATAATATTTGACATTAATTCTTCCGGAATAACGCCTGCGGCATAGAGCGATGACGGTTGATAATCTGCCGTCAAGGAGGCGAAGAATGGCGCAAACATCTCCGGTTTAAACCCTTTGGCGCGTCCTGCTGCCGTCAGCGAGGCTTCCACTCGTGCCACACGCTCGGCGTTCCAGTAGTCGTGCCATTGATTGATACGCTGCAACTGTTCGGCTTTGGCGCTGAGTAATCCGGTTGCTCTCGTAAAACTTTCAATCTGTCCCTCCTGCTGCAGGCTGTCAAGCACAGCAGTCAGGTGGTGGCTGTATATCAGCGCCGAATCCAGATCTTTCGACGATGCGGCATAATAGATTGCTGTTTTTCCGCCGTTTACCTTTTCGGCATAAAGTTTTTCGGAACGGAGTACATTGGCTTCTATGTAGCCTATGTGGGTTAAATCGCTGTCAAATGAAACAAAACGTTTTGTATAGAGCGAGCCTGCACATACGATTACAATAAGTATAATCAACCATTTCTTTTGGTCGATAGGGTAGGCGTTCAGCCATTCCAGCCGGTGAAATACACGTTGCGAACGGCGATTTCTTGAAGGACTAAAGAAATGAGGCAGGAACACCAGACAGAAAAGCGTTGTGCCGAAGATGGCAAAGGAGGCAAACAGTCCGAAATCGCGCAAAAGCGACGACTGTGTAAACATCAGTCCGAGAAAAGCGCCAATATTCGTAACACAGCCCAGCAGTAGCGGCAGAGTCTGGTCTTGTATAACGGCAATAGGGTCGCCCAGATATTTGTAGTGTGTGATTACGTGCAGACAGTAACTGAGCGCTACGCCCAGAATGACAGCGCCGATACCCAGCGCCATCAGGGACATGCCGCCCTGTATCAGATAAACCGCCGACAACGCCATTAACGCCCCGTAAATAACAGGAACAATAAGCAGTGGAATGGAGGAACGGTTTTTGAAACACAGCCCTAATGCCAGACAGACAACTAAAAGCGACAAGCCGAGCGTTACAGCCAAATCCTTTTTTATCTGTCGCGAATTGAAAGCGCTCCGAACCGGCGCCCCGTGAAAAAGCACTTCCACCTGACTATTTGTCCTGTTGAACGTGGCAATCTCCTTCTCCAGTAATGTTATCAGACGTGAGCCGGCTTTTGAATTGAAAGAGGTGAAATCGGGCGAGACAAACGCCAGCAGCACGGCGCTGTCGGGCGTAAAAAAGTGTCTGTCAATGAGTGTAAAGTTCCCTCCGAAGCCCGATGTCATCGCGCCATTATCCTGTCCAAGAAAAAGTTTTCGCAACGCGATGGGGTCTTGCCGCACCATGTCGTAATAAGCCATACTTGATGCGGATGCAATCAAAGACAAATTTTCATCCATTTGCCGCTCCATTGCCGGTATGGCGGTCAGCGTATCAATGCCGGCATAATGTGTGTCGTCAATAAAAAGCGGTGCGTGCGCAAAAAGATACGCCATGCCATCCATAATCCATTCGTCCTTTACACAATAGAGTACGCTGGCAATGTCTCCGGTGAGAGAATCGGCGTGGAGCAGGGAATTTGTCAGCATGTCGCAGGCGGCAATCAGGTCTTCCTGCGCAACGGTATCGTTTTTTGGAACGAATTGCAGAAAGATTTTGTCTTTCACACGTAATGTTTCAAACACCAGCTCCTGCGAGCTGCCCGATTTGGAGGCAGGCAAAAACTTTGTCAGATCTTCCTCATAGACGACCTTACTGCCAAGCCATGCAAAGAGTACTGTTGTAACGCCAAGAATGGTGTAAAGCGCCCATTTGTGTCTATCAAAGAACTTGTAGAGTTTAATATTCCAGTTGATTAACATTGCTTTGTTGTTTTTTTAGGTTAAAGCTGATGCCATTTGCGTTTCCATTCGGCATAAAAGTTAGGACAGGATGGCTCAAATACGCCTTCTACTGTCATAAATAATTGAATGGTACCGGCAGTAAGCACCAGAGATTTATCTTTTTGTTTATAAATAGTATAATCGAAAATAATTTTTCCTCCTTTGGCAGCGCGATAGCATATTTCGACATCCAGAATGTCATCCATCGTAGCAGGCTGTTTGTATTCCAGATGCATGTCAACGACAGGCGTGATGTAGCCATTGTCGAAAATCATCCGGTAATCCAGTCCATATTTGCGACCGAATGCTTCGCGTGCATCCTCCAGATATCGCAGATAATTGCCGTGCCAAACCATACGCAGGGCATCTACTTCACTGAAACGCACTTGAACGATAACAGTTTCTTTTAAATTATTCATTATGTTCATTTCAGGCAAAGATAAGAGAACGTTTTAAGCAGACAGAAAAAACGCTGCAAAGATACACCTTTTTTTAGTTTATAGTTATTAGAGTTTAGAGTGTAGTTTTTTTAGAGTGTAGTTTTCAGTTGTCAGCGAGTATCTCCTGAGAGGTCGTTAAGGCATTAAGGACGTTAAGGGGACAAACTGAAACCTGAAAACTAATAACTAATAACTAATAACTACACTCTACACTCTACAAACTAAAAAAAGGCGTACCTTTGCGCACACTTTAGCCAGTACATATTGGTTTGAATGAAAAACTTTACATTATTTTATGATACCAGATAAACAGTGCTTTCGTTTTTTGAGTATGGGCAGTAGCAGCGCCGGTAATTGCTATTATGTCGGCACAGCGAATTATGGTTTTTTAGTGGATGCAGGTGTGGCTGTACATACCGTCAAAAAAACGTTGAAAAAGAACGGCTTGTCATTGGAAAATATTTTTGGCATCTTCATCACGCATGACCACACTGACCATATTCGTTTTGTTGATGTGTTGGGAGAGCATTTGCATATTCCCGTGTATGCTACTCTCGAAGTACATAATGCCATCAATCGCAACAACAATATTGTCTCAAAATTACATAACTGTCAAAAGTTTATCCGAAAAGGAGAGATGGTTACCGTAAATAATTTCACTTTTCAGGCGTTTCCTGTAAGCCATGACGCCACCGACAGTATGGGATATTCTATTACGTATCAGGATAAACGGTTGGTTATTGCCACCGATCTGGGATTCATCGGCAAAGAAGTTGCCGACCACATTGCCAAAGCCAACTATTTGGTTATTGAAGCCAACTACGATGAGAAGATGCTCAGGAACGGGGCATATTCCTATTTTATAAAACAGCGTGTAGCCAGCTACACCGGACACCTCTGCAACGACCATACGGCAAATTTCCTTGCCGATAATTGGCACGATAAGTTAACTCACGTATTTCTTTGCCATCTCAGTCAGGAAAATAACACGCCCGAACTTGCCTGTAACACCGTTATGGCTGCCCTTTCCGCCAAAAATATCACGCCAAAACTGCTCTGTCCTCTGGACAGAGTGGAACCTTCCAAGATGTTTATTCTTGATTGATGACAGTACCGGCTTTCCGGCAGAAATGTATTACTCGGCAGAAACTTATGCTGTTTGCAATTCTTTTTGTACCTTTGCGCCGAGTAAATTTATATGTTTACCGCTCTGGACGGCGGTGCGCATATAACAAACACCCTATCACTCTAACATTTTTAGTACCATGTCATATCATTTCTCAAAAAGCGTTGGCGCTTTGCGCTCATCTGCCATTCGCGACCTGATGAGTATAGCCACCAGAACAGATATTATTTCATTTGCAGGCGGGATGCCGGGGAACGAACTTTTCCCCGTTGATGCGTTGCGCGAAATGATGCAGACAATGCCCCTGACACAGTTACAGGAGGGAATGCAATATGGTCCAACGGGTGGATATCCGCCGCTTTTGGATGCCTTGAAGGAACGTCTGCGAAAAAAAGGATTCCCCGTTGAAACCAATGGATTAATCATTACAACCGGTTCGTTACAGGCGCTTAATATTTTGGGGAAACTCTTTGTGAATCCCGGTGATACTGTCCTGACCGAAAATCCCGTATTTATCGGAGGCGTATCGGCTTTTAGCCAGTATGAAGCCAATATTACCGGCATTGATCTTGACGAGGACGGCATCAGTATCGAACAGCTCAAAACGGCGCTGATACAAAAGCCAAAATTTCTTTACATCACGCCAAATTTTCATAATCCTGCCGGCATTGTCTATAGCCGTGAACGTCGCGTGCAACTCATAGAGACCCTGCGTGATACGGATGTGCCAATCATCGAAGACGACGCCTATGGCGAACTCTTTTTCGACGAAGATACCTGCCAAATTTCCCGTCCGATGAAAACATGGGTTGATGCCGATATGGATAAACAGATTTTTTATACCGGCTCTTTCTCAAAGGTTTTTGGGCCGGGATTACGCATTGCATGGGCATTGACGCCGCCGGAAGTCTGTAACAAAATGTCTATCTGCAAACAGTCTATTGATGCCTGTTCGCCAATGCTTTCTCAGGTGTTGATGTACGAATTTATGCGTACCGGACGCCTCGAACCCTATATCGACTTTTTGCGGAAGACCTACAAACAGCGGCGCGACATGATGCTTGACGCCATTGAACGTTATTTTCCCAAAGAGGTTACGTTTGTGAACCCTCGCGGCGGGTTCTATCTCTGGTTAAAAATGCCACAGGGTATTGATGAAGAGCTACTGTTTCACAATGTTCTTGACAAAGGCGCCGTGTTTGTACTGGGCGGCGTGTTCGATCCGCACGGCAAAAAAAATGGATACATTCGTCTTTCCTACTGTAATACGCCAGAAGATCAAATTGAACGGGGCATCAAAATTATTGGCAGTTGTCTTAAAGAAATGTTGGTGAACATTAAACATGTGTAAAAATAAGCAGCATTTGTGGACTAATTTCTAATAATGGCAAGAAAATACTTTAAATTTGCAGGTTGAAAAACTCATTATGCCATCCTGCTCTGTCGGCAGTAAACGACACAGTTCAAAACAGCAAAAATAGAGTTACAGTTATAAATCTCTAATCTACAATTAAAAAGACTTTAATCATGACAAACAAAAGATTGCAATTGATGTGTTTGTGTATTATGATGCTTGGCGGTTTACAGTTGAGTGTCTATGCACAGACACCACTTACGGTAGCGGATCTGCCCTATTTTTGCGGATTCGAGGACGCAACCGAAAATGCTAACTGGATTAAAGTTTCCCCACCGAAACCTATCTCCGGTTCCGACTACCCAAACCATTGGGAATTTGGAAGTGCGGTGTCTAATTATGACTCCTGCGCGATGTATATCTCAAACGACGGAGGCGTTACAGCTTCCTACACCAACCAACAAGGAACCACGATAATCTACCGTGAAATCATCTGCACAGGTTCATATGAGCCATATCAAATTGATTTTGACTGGATGTCTCTCGGAACTACTGACGATTCGCTGTTTGTGGCATGGGTACCTAAAGACCCTACAGAGGGCGGAGATATGGTGGATTTGTCGAAGTGGGCTACCAATGTGAACGCCAAACCGTCAGGTTTAATATCAAACTACAAATACAAAGGTATGAACGGATATGCCGGCTGGCAACATGGCTCCTTTGAAGCTAACGGAAAGGATACTATGCGACTGGTTTTCTTCTGGATGAACGGACAAACTGCAGTCAATAACCCCGGCGGATGTATTGATAATGTGCAGATAAACAGAAAAAGGATTTGTGCAAAACCTACTTTTTTAACATTTACGAAAAATACTGTACCCACGTTATCGGGAGAATTTTCATGGTACAGCGCTGCCAATTCCTTTGATGTGAAGTACAGAAATATGTCTGACACCTCCTCTGTGTGGGTGGACATCAAGGGTATAACCACCCTCAACACCAAAGCCTATAACATTCCTCTGACCAAAGGATTATACACCGTTTGGGTGCGTGCCCACTGCGGTACGGACTCCAGTTCATGGGCTGTGCTTACCCACCAGATAGTGTACACCTCCCTGGCAAGCTGTCTGGATTATGTCGGAGAAAATTTAAAAGCAACGAGTGATACAGCAAAATATTTAAAAGGTGCACACATAGAGTGTACTTACGGTACGTTTGGGAATCCGTATAATACTACTGGTGTTCAGAATTTTGGATTTGACAATATAGCAAGCAGGCATACGGTAGCTCTGAATATGGGCGCAAGAGACGCACGTACCAACTACCAGCTTTCAACAGTGCCATACGGCGAGGTTGCTTCCGTTCGTCTGGGAAACTGGGAAACCGGCGCACAGGCAGAATCTATTATTTACACCTATACCGTCGATCCGAATGCCACCGTGCTGCTGTTGCGATACGCTGTGGTTCTTGACGACCCCGGAAATACGACAGGTCACACTGCATCTGCAATGCCTCGCTTTAAGCTGGAAATCCTGAACAACAGCTACCCAATTCAGTCCAGCTGCGGTTCTGCTGATTTTGTGCCGGATGACAATACCAGAAAGGATTGGAAGACAAATGTCTGGTACGATGATAAAGGAGAGAGAAAAGACATTATATGGAAAGACTGGACAACTTTAGGGCTGAATCTCCAACAACTGAATCTGGCAGGTCAGACCATTCAAATTCGTTTTACTACCTATGACTGTCAACCGAGTAAGCATTTCGGCTATGCTTACTTTACGATTGACTGTGCCGAAGGCACAGTTGAAGGAGAAACATGCGGAGGCAAGGAAGTTACCGTTACCGTGCCGGACGGATTCAGTTATGCGTGGTATAAGTCCGATGAGATACGTGGTTGCCTTCCTTTACTAGGCGCTACGGTTATCGGGACAGGGAGGGATTTTCATGCAAATGCAAACGATGCGAACGACTACGTTTGTCGGGCATCTTATCTGAAAGATCCCAACTGTTACTTTTGTTTGGAAGCCAAAGTGAAGCCACGCTTCCCCAAATCGAAATTTACGTATAAGGTAACTCCCAGGGAGTGCAAAAATGTTGTTACTTTTATCAATGAAAGTCGCGTTATGATAGAAGGCGAGCTCAGTGATGAACTCTGTCAGAATTTCAGGTGGTCAGTCGATATTAACGGACAGATACAGACCTCAATAGCAGAAAATCCTGAATTTGTTTTCCCCGAAGAAGGAGGCTTATTTAAGGTTACGCTCTTCTCCGGTCTGTCAGACTTTGAGTGTATAGATTCTCTGCAAAAGCATGTTATTATACCGCCTATGGCGCCGGAGGAACATAAAGACAGCCTGACACTCTGCAATGGTCAGTCGTATTTTTGGAGAGGGAAGAACTATTCCAGTACAACATACGTAAGCGATACGCTTACCAGCGTATATGGTTGCGACAGTATCCAGACACTGGATTTAACTGTGGTAGATGTCTTTGAAATTCAGCTTGACACCGCCATAATTTGCGAGGGAGAATCGTACAAGTTCGGCGACCACATCCTTAGTGAACCGGGCGACTATAAGGAAGAGTTGCAATCAGTGAACGGTTGCGACAGCATTGTC
This sequence comes from Prevotellaceae bacterium, assembly GCA_031270565.1. Taxonomy (GTDB): domain Bacteria; phylum Bacteroidota; class Bacteroidia; order Bacteroidales; family Paludibacteraceae; genus F0058. The sequence continues at coordinate 7,356 of JAISXJ010000164.1, read as the reverse complement.
AGAATCCACCTGAGGGTTGCTCCTATTGTCAATGTAACGCCTCAACAAATGACGTCTCCGGTATGCGCAGACGATCCTGCCTTTGTCCTGCCCTACGATCCGTTACCTACAGGCGGAGAGGCGTTGCCAACAAACTACAGGATCACTTTTGACCCGACAAACAGAACGCTTTTCCCGACACAGTCCGGAGTAGTCGGCGGATCCCCCTATCATATTCCCGTGAACATGCCGGCAGTAGTACACCCCGGCATCCACAGGGCAACGGTAGAATTTACCGATTCTCTGAGTCTCTGCCAATCATCCACAGTACCCATTATGTTTGAAATCTATTATCCGGATTCCATAATCAAACAGAAATGGTGGAACGTATTAGCCGTAAAAAATGAACTGTACAACGGCGGTTTTACCTTTACCGGCTTCCAATGGTATAAAAATGGCATGCCAATTCAGGGCGAAACGTCTTCCATACTCTATCTCGGCGAGGGTGTTACTTTTGATCTTTCCGATCAATATTATATAAAATTGACGCGAGATGACGGAGAAACCATGTTCACCTGTCCGGTTGAGTTAAAACAGGCAAAAACCCCTGTAAGCGTTATGCCAACCGTTGTCATGAAAGATGGCTCTATCCGGATTATCGTGAACAAGGGCGGACTGGCAAACTTCTGGACAGTGTCTGGTATTCTGGTGCGGTCGCAGACATTTGTTGCCGCATCGCCGGTGGTAGAAGCGCCGTCTATAAAAGGTGTCTATCTGATGCATGTTCGATTTGAAGACGGAGAATCGGAAATTTTCAGAGTTATAGTACAAGAACCGTAATCAACTCATTCAGCGCAATATATTATGCAAAAATACGTTTGGGAATGTAACAGTAAGTTTTATAATCAGTCATAAAAGATATGCAACACAGAAAGATGAATTATATAAAAACGTTGGTTGTAACAGTGCTGATACTGGTTGCTGTTGGCGTTACGGCTCAAAAACACTATGTAAAGGTATGGGGCGGTGTTGGCTATGCAAACTTTCTAACCAACGCCGAAAACCTCACACCGTGGGGCGGTGGCGGTGGCTTGTTGGGATTGGGATACGAGATTGCCCTGAACCGGTTTCTTCTGTCAATCGGAGGTGAACTCGATTTCAAAACAACATTCATCAGGCGAGACCCGTTTAAGATAGAACTTGATATGATTGACACGGAAGGTGATCCACTGGTGTACACCTACGATTTTTCTCATGATAAATACAGAGAAAACTATAACATCGGATATGTTAATGTTCCCTTGATGTTCGGCGCACAGTTCTCCAATAAAATGTATTTTCTGCTGGGTGGCAAGTTTGGGATGTGTATGTTTGGAAATGCCATCCTGAAGAGCCATGTCAAGACTTCAGGAAAGGATCCCACCTTGATAGATCCTTTTGTGAACATGCCGGAGCATTTCTTTACCGATCTTGACCTTAAAGGGTCTAATCCGGTTTCTCTTGACTTTACCATAACGGCATCGATGGAAATTGGGAAGATTATCTATCCGATGAAAAAGAGAAGCAGGATTCACTACCGGATAGCTGCATTTGCCGACTACGGCATAAAAAACATCAACCCGGAGCCTGCGAAAGACAGCCGAAACATTATCACCATTCCTGTTGATGACCGTAATCAGGCGGACGTCCTGAACGTGCAGATGAACAGCACATTTACATCTGTTCTGATGAAAGACCGTCTCATCAATCCGTTGCTGGTTGGGGCAAAGTTCACCGTACTGTTTGATCTGGGCGAAAAGGAACCCTGTCACTGTTTGCCGGAGTATCGCTCTCGGTGGAACAGAAAACGGCGATAGCACAAACCGAAAAAGGCAACGCAATGTTGCTTTTTTTGTATGTTAACTCACAGAAAATTAAACTATTTTATGTCCAAAAAGAAACAGACACAAACATCATCCGTCAGAAAGCGCATACGGAAAATTGATTTGACGGCTCCTATGCTGGCAATTTTCGAGAACGCTCCCAACAGACCATTCAATCACAAACAAATCGCATACGCACTCGGATTAACCTCCGAACAGGACAAACAGCAAATCATCAACCATCTTTTTGACCTCTGCGCACAGGGACAAATCATAGAGACGGAGCATGGCAGATTTCGCTATAATCCGCGCCAGAGCTATGTTACAGGGGTTATCGACCGTCAGAGTGCGGCGCGAAAAACCTATCTTATTCCCGACGACGGCGGCGAGCCTGTCTTTATTGCCGAACGCAGTATGAATTGCGCTCTGCACGGCGACACTGTCCGCGTACTGCTCTATCCGCGTCGCAGAGGACGCGAACAGGAAGGCGAAGTAACGGAAATAATCAAGCGGGCACGGACGGAATTTGTCGGCATACTGGAAGTAAAGGGGACATTCGCCTTTCTCAATATGGACAAAAAACAGTTGCTGCACGATATATTTATTCCCCTCGACAAACTGCACGGCGGTAAAAACGGACAGCGCTGTGTGGCACGCATCACCGAATGGCATGACAAGGCAAAGAATCCTATCGGCGAAATCATTGATGTGCTTGGAAATGTCGGAGAGAACGATGTAGAAATGCACGCCATTCTGGCAGAATTTGGATTGCCCTATCGCTATCCGGAAACGGTGGAACAGGCGGCTGAAAAGATTAGCGCCGGCATTACGGAAGAAGAAATTGCCAAACGTGTAGATATGCGTTCCGTTACAACATTCACCATTGACCCGCACGATGCCAAAGACTTTGACGATGCCCTCTCCATTCGACAGTTAGAAAATGGCTTGTGGGAAGTGGGCGTACATATTGCCGATGTAACACATTATGTTACCGAAGGGGATATGATTGATCAGGAGGCGGAGAATCGCGCTACGTCGGTTTATCTCGTTGATCGCACCGTGCCTATGCTGCCCGAACATCTGAGCAACGGCATCTGTTCGCTGCGTCCGCACGAGGAAAAACTGACCTATTCAACGCTTTTTACAATGGACGGGGCTGCTGCAATAAAACATTATGACATCGTGCGTACCGTCATTCGCTCCGACCGTCGGTTCACATACGAAGAGGCTCAACAGGTGATAGAAACAGGTGAAGGCGACTACAAAGAGGAGTTGCTCAAGCTCAATGAGTTTGCCGGAATATTGCGGGCAAACCGTTTCACCGCCGGAGCAATCGCCTTTGACAGAGTGGAAGTGCGTTTTGATGTTGATGAAAAGGGAAAACCTGTAAACGTGTGGTTTAAGGAATCGCAGGATAGTAACAAACTGATAGAGGAATTTATGTTGCTGGCTAACAGGACAGTGGCAACCCACATTGGCAAAGCCGAAAAGCAGAGCGCAAAGTCGAAAACCTTTGTTTACCGCGTCCACGACCTACCCAACCCTGACAAGCTCAATAACTTTGCAACATTCATCAAACGTTTCGGTTACAAACTCAAGACCACCGGACGAAGCTCTGAGGTGTCCGCCTCAATCAATCATCTGCTTGACGAAGTAGAGGGCAAAAAAGAACAGAACATCATCGAAACGCTTGCCATCCGCGCTATGGCAAAAGCCATTTACAGTACCAAAAACAGTGGGCATTATGGCTTGGCATTCGACTATTATACCCATTTCACCTCTCCTATCCGTCGTTATCCCGATATGATGGTGCATCGTCTGCTTACCCATTATGCCCAGCCGGTCTCGCATAGCGTTGATGCCGGTCGCTACGAGGCGCTGTGCAAACACAGTTCCTCGATGGAGCAACTTGCGGCAAGCGCCGAACGCGCCTCCATCAAATACAAGCAGGTAGAATATATGAAAGAACGACTGGGGGAGATTTACGACGGCGTCATATCGGGCGTAACGGAATGGGGCATCTATGTAGAAATAAACGTCAACAAATGCGAGGGAATGATACCCATTCGTAATCTTGATGACGACTATTATCTCTTTGATGACAAAAATTATTGCATTACAGGTCGTTATCACCGTCGGCGGTTTCAACTTGGCGATGCCATCCGCGTCCGGATAGCACGAGTCGATTTGATAAAGAAACAGCTGGATATGACTTTGGTGGATAGCCCCTGCACGAAACAGTGAATAATGAACAATGATGTCCGTATGGTACAAAAAATGTTGAGGCAAGGTATAATCTTGTCCCAACATTCTCTCTCTGACATCTTTCTAACGTATGAATAGCAATTCCCGATATTTTGGCAACGGCCACATTTCATCGTCAACAATCAACTCCAGTTTGTCAACGTTGTAACGGATTTCGTTGATGAGCGGTACAATTGTGTCGTGATAGACAATGGCTTTGTCGCGCTCGTCAGTAATCCGGTTAGCTGTTTTGCGTGCCTCAATCATTTCATCTACCATTTTGATAATAAGCGATACGTGCTTTTCAATACGCCGGATAATGACCATATCCTGTGTAGAGAGTTCCTGCGCCTCATTTCCGGAGAAAATTTGCCGAATTTTTACAACGTTATCCAACAGAAAGGACTGATACCTGTTCGCTACCGGCACAATGTGATTCATCGCCAAATCGCCCAAAACACGACTTTCTATCTGTATCTTCTTCGTGTAGGTTTCCCATTTCACCTCGCAACGCGAATGTAATTCCTTCTCCGAGAGAACGCCCGTATTCCGATACATTGTTACACTTTGTGGCGTGAGATAACTGTCGAAAATGATTGGGACACTCGTCTCGCAGTCCAGACCGCGCTTTGCAGCCTCCTGCTTCCACTGCTCACTGTATCCGTTCCCCTCAAAGCGAATCGCCTTACTCTGCGTGATATATTTTTTTATTACCGTGAAAAGCGCCCGTTCTTTTCGTTCGCCTTTGTCCATAAGGGCATCAACCTCTTTTTTAAAGACAATAAGCTGGTCTGCAATAACGGCATTCAGCGTCAACATGGCAGCTCCGCAGTTCGCCGACGACCCCACAGCGCGAAACTCAAAACGATTGCCGGTGAAGGCAAAGGGCGAGGTGCGGTTGCGGTCGGTATTATCCAGAAGCAGTTCGGGAATATTCGCCACGCCAAGTTTCATCTCTTTTTTGGCATTAATAATAATGCCTTCATCGGCGGTAGCATTTTCAAACTTGTCCAGCACTTCGGTAAGCTGTTTGCCCAGAAAGACCGATACAATCGCCGGCGGCGCCTCATTAGCTCCCAAACGGTGTGCATTAGTAGCGGAACTGATGGTCGCTTTCAACAGCCCGTTATGCCGATAAACCGCCATTAGGATGTTCACCAAAAAGGTAACAAACTGCAAATTGGCAGCGGCATTCTTACCGGGAGCGAGCAGATTCACTCCGGTATCCGTTCCCATCGACCAGTTGTTGTGCTTGCCAGAACCGTTGATGCCGTTAAAAGGCTTTTCGTGTAACAGAACTCGGAAATGATGCTTCCGCGCAACGCGCTCCATAATGGACATCAGCAGCAGATTGTGGTCGTTGGCGAGGTTGACCTCTTCATAAACGGGCGCTACTTCAAACTGATTGGGCGCCACCTCATTGTGCCGCGTCTTGACGGGTATTCCAAGCTGCAATGCCTCACTTTCAAGTTCTGTCATAAATGCAAGCACCCGTTCCGGAATGGCGCCGAAATAATGATCTTCGAGTTGCTGATTTTTAGCGCTTTCGTGCCCCATCAGCGTGCGTCCCGTAAGCATCAGGTCAGGACGGGCGTTCCACAGCGCCTCATCGACCAGAAAATATTCCTGTTCCCAGCCAAGATAGGAGAAAACTTTTCCCACATTCTTGTCAAAGAAGCGGCAGACGTCCACTGCGGCTCTGTTTACCGCCGATGTGGAACGAATAAGCGGCGTTTTGTAGTCCAGCGCTTCGCCGGTGTACGCAACAAAGATTGTAGGGATGCAAAGCGTGTCCCCCACGACAAATGCGGGCGAGGAAGCATCCCACGCCGAATAACCACGCGCCTCAAAGGTATTGCGAATACCGCCGCTGGGGAAACTGGATGCGTCAGGTTCCTGCTGATAGAGTAATTTCCCTGAAAACTCTTCCATAACGCGCCCCTGCGGGTCTTTGTCGAGGAAGGCGTCGTGTTTTTCGGCAGTGCTGCCTGTCAGCGGTTGAAACCAGTGGGTGTAATGCGTTGCGCCAAGTTCTGAAGCCCATCGCTTCATACCGATGGCGACTGCGTTGGCAATGTCGCGATTAAGCGGTTTCCCGTTGTCAATAGCGTCAAAAAGCAAAACGAGAATATCCTTGGCGATATACTCTTTCATTTTTTCCCTTGTAAAAACCAGTTGTCCAAAACTGGTAACCGGACGCTCTTTGAGAGGCGTTACCACTACCGGCGAGCGAGAAGTTGCCTCACTCAATGCTTTAAAACGTACTTTTGTCATAAATCAATTTGAATAAAAAATTAAATATTGGTATGAAAGAACATGCAAGACACTTTTTTTCGGATTACAAAAACTGTGCAGAGTGATACGTTCATTCTCTTAATCACAAAATAATGTTCAGGTATCAAAACGACGGTTGTTTTTAAAAACAATCGTCATAAAATTCATTTTTAGCCGTCGCAAAGGTAGTGTTTTTTTTATTTATCGACATCATAAGACGATTTTGGTATAAAAAGTTATTAACAGGCATCTTTTTCTTGATGCATCGTCCCCTGACGACGTTCTTACCCCGAAGGGAACAAAAAAACATTATTCATTATACACTAATAACGATAAACGGACAACGGATAACTGAAAAAAGGGTTAAGTCTTTTTTGAGGCGCTATAAAAAGAATAAAGTCCTGCCTTTCAGGCAGTGGTTAGGTATGGATGTTTCACTCCGCAGGTCGCTGACCTGCGGTTATGAAGATGTTGTCTTTCAGACAATTGGCTTCGCCGATTTTCAATTCAGGCAGTTGTTATGTATAGATGTTTCACTCCGCAGGTCGCTGACCTGCGGTTATGAAGATGTTGTCTTTCAGATAATTGGCTTCGCCGATTTTCAATTCAGGCAGTTGTTATGTATAGATGTTTCATTCCGCAGGTCGCTGACTTGCGGCACAAGCTCCAGCCTTCGCCGAGCGAGAGTCAATGTTACGTTGTCCTGAAAGGACATTATTTTCATAACCGCAGGTCAGCGACCTGCGGCACAAGCACGACACACCAACCTCTGCCTGAATTGAAAATCGGCGAAGCCAAAGGCAGGACTAAAACGCTAATAATAGCGAAAGATGTGCGAGGGGGTAACGCCTGACGGCATTCATTCTTCATTTCTTCATTAAACAAAAAAGCCCCTCACGGGGCTTTGCTGTTTGTCTGAACTCATATCCGATGGCTACTGATATGTAAATTCTTTTTCCAGAAACAGAGTTTGCGTAGCATCATCTGCACTTCTTAC